>NZ_AMZQ01000010.1 GCF_000313615.1 Campylobacter showae CSUNSWCD
AGATACAAAAACCTTCTATCATATTTTACTAAAGATGATAAGAGAGAATCCGCTTAACTTATCTTGAGCCAACTTATTTAAGCATTATTGATATACTCTTGTTTTTATTTTAAAATCAAGGGAGAATAATAAGACTTAGTATTTTTGCTTCAGTCGCTGTTTTAGCTACTTTTGCCGTTGCAGATACAAAGACGGACGGTTATTCAGTGATGCTTCCAAGCGTCGAAGTCGAAGGCATTTCCGAGCAAGATAACCTAAAGGGCTACGTAGCTTACGATAGCGCAGAAGTAAACAGAAACGGACTTAGCAACAAACAAACGCCTCAAACCATCGAAACTATCGATATCCAGAAAAAAATCGTAACTACGGCACGAACGATCTTTCAAGTATCCTCGAAGGAAACGCCGGCATCGACGCGGGCTACGATATGCGCGGCGAGAGTATCAAATAAGAGGCTTTAGCGTAGACGGCGGAGACATATATAGAGACGGCGTGAGAGACTCGGGCCAAATCAGGCGTAGCACGGCAAACGTCGAGCGCGTCGAGATTTTAAAAGGACCAGCTTCTATCCTATACGGCAGGAGCGATGGCGGCGCGGTCGTAAATTTAGTCAGTAAAAAGGCAAATTTTACCCCTGTTTATAAGGTCTCGGGCAGATACGGCAGCTGGAGCAGATGGGGGCTTGGCGCAGACGTAAACCACGCAGTAAATAATCAACTGGCCGTACGCCTAACTACCGACGGCGAGCGCGGTAAATCGTGGCGCGAAGGCATAAAATATAAAAATTTTATGATAAGCCCTAGCGTCATCGTAACCAACCAAGGCGGCGACGTAAGCTTTGAGGCGCAGTATACGTACGACAACGCCTGGCGAGTACCCGATAGAACTCCGACCAAAGCCGTCTACGATAAGCTAGGTATCGACTACAAAAAGGGCTTTTCTCACGAGGGCGACTTCGTGGAGGATAGACTGGACTTTTTCCGCACGGAGTTAAATGCCGAGCTAGCTAAAGAGCTAAATTTAAAATGGGTTTTCGGATACAGAAAGGCTAGCCAAAATTTCGATCACTTTTTTGCGGGCAGTATCGTTAGCGGCAACAGACTAAGACAAAACTACGCAAAGCAAGAGACGGATAACGAAACTATCTCAAACGCCTTTACGCTCACCAAGGAGATAAATTTCGAGAGATTTAAGCACAATATCGCAGTCGGCTACGACAACAGCATCGAAACTCGCCATCCAAGGCTCTGGTATAGCAGAACCCATATGCAAGATATCGACCCATACGCATCTAGGGGCAGCTGGACGTCAAACAGAAACATCCCGCTCACGACCGATAACAAACACCGCGCGATCAATCACGGCGTGTTTTTCGAGGATCTAATCAGCCTTGACGACACGTATAGGTTGATGCTAGGCGGCAGGCTTGATTTTTATAAATTTAAAACCAGAAATATAAAAGGCCAAACAAACAGCTACAATGGCAACTCGTTTAGCCCAAGGGTCGGCTTTTATGGGACTTTGCGACCGATCACACCGCTTACGTCTCGTATTCGCAGAGCTTTGCGCCCTACGGCGGTAGAGGCAATATCGGCATCAGCACCGAAGATACGTCAAAGCTTGATCTAAAACCGCAAAACAACGTCCAGTACGAAATCGGACTAAAAAGCACTTGGGCGGATAATAAATTTAGCTCAAACATCGCGGTGTTTCAGATCGAACATAAAAATATCCGCTATCAGCCAGACCCTACAAACGACCCATATACTTGGGCGGTTCGCGGCAAGGAGCGTAGCCGCGGTATCGAGCTAAACGTGCTAGGGCAAATTTACGAGAATTTATACCTGTGCAGCTCGCTTGACTACACGAACGCTAAGGTTACTAAAGACAACTCAAACTCGCTAAACGAAGGACTTAATCTAAATGAAACCACACGCTGGCAAGGCAATGTCTTTTTACGCTACGTAAACGCCGACAAATGGTACGTAGAAAGCGGCGTTACCGGCTACTCCAAACGCTACTCCTACTCTACTAGCGGCGGTAGAATCCAAGAACAACACTTGCCAGGCTTTGCCAGAGTGGACGTGAGTGCGGGATACAGCTTCACCGAGCATGCGCAAATGACGCTAGCGATAAACAATCTCTTTGATAAAAAATACTGGCGTTCAAGCTCGAGGCTAGGCGACGAGAGATCGTTTATGGTGAATTTCCACTATAATTTTTAATTAAACCGTAAAAACGATAGGTTATCCTATCGTTTTTTATCGGTTATAAAACCGCTTCATCCATCGCGCTCCAAAAGCTAAAAACTTAGTGCTAAACTATGGATCACGCCCGACGAATACAATAAATTTTACCTCCTAGCCTCCCGTGCACAAATACTATTAAACGACATGGTTATTTTTATTATAAAAACACTACCAATTTTATAATAAAAATTCAACAAAATTTTTAGATATATGGTTTGAATGCCAAATATAAAATAATACTTAATGGGTTAATAAGATCAGTATAATAATAGATAAATAAATTTTATACAAGGAGATAGCTATGAAGAAACTAGTTTTCATCTTTTTTGTTGCACTGCTTGCAATATCCACTCATGCGGAAAGCAATACACAAATTGCAAGCCAACTAAGATCAGCCGGCAAAACCGTAGAGTCTCTCGCCTACGATCAAGAGGGTTGCCTGAAAGAGAAAAGTTGGATATCTTGTGAGCGACTCGCGAAGCATTACGACACTACGAAACCGGATATGCCTTGCGATTCGAAAACGGTCAAGGAGTACTACAAAAAGTGTTGCGACTATTCAAAAAATAAGGTCCAGCTATGCTGCGATAAGGGCTATCCAAAAGAGCTTGAGGAAAAACGCGATGCGGCTTGCAAATCAAACGACGCTAAAAGTTGTGGCACGCTAGCCTCCATCGCACACAGATAAAAAAACTATGAGAAGTCGTTTAATTACGCAAAAAAGGCTGCGATGCTGGGAAAGACGATACTTCTTGTAAACTTCTTGCCTATATGTATTATTACGGTCAGGGCGTAGAGAAGGATTATAAAAAATCGTTTAATCTATATGAAGGATTGTGTAATAGAGATATATACGATATGTGCGCTATCCTGAGCCACTTCTATACGGACGGCGTAGGCATGAAACAAAACATCAAAAAAGGTAAGGAAATTTTAGAAGCACTTTGCTACGATGAATATCCGGAAGGCTGCGGCAATCTAGCCGCGCTCTATGAAAGCGATAAATACGGCATGAAAGACGATAAAAAAGCTACGGAACTTTATACCATGGCTTGCAAACACAATCCAAAAGGCTCAGCGTGCGACAAGATAGGCGGCATGAACAAGAGGCTAGAATTTTTTTGCACAGAAAAAAAGAACGGTTATGATTGCTTTCAGGCAGCAGGCTCCTATCAAAACGATCCGGAAAAATGCTGTATTTTTACGACAAGTCTTGCGAATACGGATATAGCGACGGATGTCTCGAAGCTATCAAATTTGTTCAAGAGGATAACAACAGAGCAATGACATATGCGTACAAGGCATGCGAGCTAAACGATCTCGCAACTTGCCGACAGATTAAGGAAATCGCCAAGAACGCTTGCGATGAAGGCGATCAAGACGGTTGCAAGTGGCTAGATACAATAAAAAATCGTAAATAAATTTAAATTTGAGCCGAGTTTAAATTTGCGCTCGACTCAAATAAACTAAAAGATTGCGGAATTTTTAGTTAAATATGCGACTTTAAATTTTCTACTAAAAAAGGTTTTAGTTTAAGCAAGACGCATGAAAGAAAGCAATCTAATAAAAAAGAAGTCAGAAACCGATAAAATTTCAAGAAGGAGGGTGTTTTATGGTTTGCGAACATTTTATTTTACCACTTAAAATTCTTTTCGTTTTTACCGCTTTTTCCTCTAAGGAGGTGATCATATGAATCCCACGCCAAATTTAAAAAAACTAACCCTGCTTCACTTCAATGATTTGCACGGAGACTTTTTGGCTGAGCAAGTGGACGACAAGCTAGTAGGCGGCGTCTCTATGCTGTCCGGTTATATAAATCAAGTCCGTCAAACAGAAAAAAACGTCATCTACGCTATCGCAGGCGATATGTTTCGAGGCTCGATTATCGATTCGGAGTATAAAGGGGTTTCTACGATCGAGATCATGAATGCTTTAGCGCCCGATATCGTTAAAAGGTAAAATTTTAAACGTCGAAAAATCGCGTTTAGATAAAATTTTAAAATCCGACGAAATAAAAAATATGATAACCGCGCTAGGTTGCGGTATCGGCGATGAATTTGGCGTTAGCTTTGAATATGTAAAAACTTTCGGTACTCCCAAGATGATTGCTACTTCTTGCTTAGATATTTTGGAAGAGTACTTAAGCACGCACAAAGCTATTCGGCAAGACATAGAGGGGCGATTAACAATTTTGGATTAAAAGTATTTTTGGTCGCCCATGCGACTTTTTAATATTTACCGTACAACTGCGGTTATATTTCCGCCGCATTCAGCGATAAGCGTAAAAGAACCGTCAAATGACTACGGGCTTGATTGTGGCAAATAAAGCCCCAACACTTAATGTCTAGAAGCTTTTTACGATCAACCCGGCTCTTATCGCAATTTAGTTCAAGATAGTTCTTTGCGTTTTTAGTTTTTGTTTTGATTTTAAAGGCTTATATTTAAGGATATTTTTTGCTTTGAATTATGAGAAAAACAGCGACGGTTTTAGTAAATACGCTCTTTCCGGACGGCATACAGATCGTGGTCTATGAGTAAAATTTAACAAATTAGATGATAACTAATAAATATGCAAATAATCGGTTTAACGGTACGTAGAGAACAACAAAAACGTAAAAAATATACGCTTACGCTAGGTGCCGCACGCCAAGCTCGGAGAATCTTGATATCAGTACCGCTAAGTTTTCAGCAAATCCGAGACACGAGTTTAATAACCGGAACAAATACTAAAACGCCCCATGAGACATTATGTTATAGATTTAGACTATAAAATATTTTGCAAAGTTACAAATTTATGCTAAAATCGCCCGTTTTTAAATTTACCTAAAAGGGAAGAGATGAAAAAATATTTAGCCGAGTTTTTTGGCACATTTTGGTTGGTTTTTGGAGGTTGCGGCAGTGCGATATTTGCTGCGGCTTTTCCGGAGCTTGGTATTGGCTTTGTAGGCGTTGCGTTTGCGTTTGGTCTTACAGTTCTTACTATGGCTTATGCAGTTGGTCACATCAGCGGCGGTCACTTCAATCCTGCTGTTTCGGTTGGCCTACTAGTTGGCGGAAGATTTGACAAAAAAGACTTCGTGCCTTACGTCATCGCACAAGTTATCGGAGCGATCGCAGCTGCTGCTGTGCTATATCTCATCGCTTCAGGCAAGGCTGGATTTGATGCTGCTGCGAGCGGTTTTGCTAGCAACGGATACGGCGAGCACTCACCAAATGGTTACAGCCTAGTTTCAGCGCTAGTTGCTGAGGCAGTTTTAACTGCGTTTTTCCTTATCATCATCTTAGGTGCAACTGATGAGCGTGCACCAAAAGGCTTTGCACCGATCGCTATTGGCCTTGGTTTGACACTTATCCACCTTATCTCGATACCTATCACAAACACATCAGTTAACCCAGCTCGTTCAACTGGCGTTGCGATATTTCAGGGCGGTTGGGCGTTAGAGCAGCTTTGGCTTTTCTGGGTCGCACCTATCGTTGGAGCTATCATCGGAGCTATCATCTATAAAGTTATGGGCTGCACATGCGGCTGCTGCAAAAGCGCAAAATAATTAAATTTATACTTCAAGGGCGGTCTTCGCCCTTTCTATTTTCATAAAATTTTTAAAATTAAGATCAGTTAAGCGAATATAATAATCTATTTAACATATTACCGTTATTACATCTAACCTCTACTTCGCTATCATTCTAGCTTCGTCTTAACAAACAGTAAGCGCATCGCAATTAAATTATTCTTTGAGTTCTTTGTGTCACTATAACCTCGTCTCCGCAATCCAACAAACCATCGTAAGCCTTCCGGTAATCATAATAGATAGCGGGTCATTAAAGTCGCTACATCTAGGCGACATCGGCATCAATTCATTTGCAAAATAGTTTTAGGCTATATAAACAAACTTGAACGTCGCACTTTAGTATGCCGTTTTACTAGCAACCGCAAGCCAAGAAATGTTATAAAGTAGTAGGTTTTTAACCAAGTAGGCACACGAGCCAGAAATCTATTCTAAAATTAAATATTTTATCACGCACGCCGGCCATAAAATTCTGATATTTTTGGTTATTTTATCGATTTTTTTTATGAAATTTTAATAAACTCCGCTATTTTTACCACTTCCATATCGAGCTAAAAACACTATAAAATTTCTCTAAATTTCTTTTTCGGAATTTTTAAACGGACTATATATGTTTATTTTTTATCTCTACGCTTGTGATTTTTAAGAACATCGACAAGATCGTGATTTTTGTGTTTATACCTACCTTCAACGAAAAGCTCCTTTGGAGATTTTTATATCGCATTCGGGCAAATTTACCCGCGCCTACCTACACTCCAGCTTTGTTATAGTTTGCGTATTAGCAAAGTACGACGGATAGGGCATAGAGAGGCTAAAATTTCGTATTTGTTTAGGCGCGATATTTTTAGCGACGCTAGCGGTGATCTCAGCTACGTTTGAGCGCTCGTCGCCGCGCGAAAAGAGCGATAATCCGCTAGGCTTAAAGATAGAGCCCGCGATCGTCTCCTTGCTCACGGGGTTATTGATGAGCTTAACGGTCAGATCGCAGTTTGCGATGCCAAACGCGCCCGTATTTCGCACCGAGCCCTTAAACACGATGGTTTCGTTTCTTAGCACGCGGTGACCGGAAAACTCCGTTAGCACGGCCTTTTTGGTGTATTTATCCACGATCATCATGAAAAAATATCCAAGCGTTAGCGTCGCTATTACGTTTATCGCGATGTAAATTTTAAAAAATTTAGTATTTTTTTCGCCGCGGGCGATCAGCGCGAAAAGTACCGATAGTAGCGCCAAAACCGCAAGCGCGATGAAGTGAAATACGTTAAAATACCCTTCCATCAAAAGCACTCCGAACTTGTCGTGATATTATAGTCCTGCGTGCGAAAGTTATTTACCGCGTGCGTGATCTCGCGAGTCGCGTTTACGTCCAGCGCCTCTTTTAGCACAATATTTTCCCTCAAAAACGGCTTTAGCTCGTTTGCGTATCGGCGCAGCGTATTGCCCGAGTTTTTGTAAAAGCTAAGGCCGATTTCGCAGTAGTTAAACGGTTTTTTGGAGAGATTTGTGAGGCGCAGATCCACAAGCAACGTGTTTGAGTACTCAAGCTGCTTAGTTGAGACTAGCTCGAGCGAGCGAGTTCGCAAATTTTCATCTAAAAGCTTAGGCATAAAATACGCCCCACACCCAAGCCCTGCGATAGTAACGATCATCAGCGCAAAGCCCGCGAAAAAGGACTTTGACGCGACGTAAACACAAAGCGAAACGAGCGCTAAAAAGGTCAAAAACATCCAGATATAGGCGGCAAAATCCACCCAGCCAAGGTGCGTCAGATAGAAATTTAAGCCTTGTTTTAGTTCGTTTATCATCTTGCCTCTTTGCTTCGTTTGCCTTGCGGCGAGCCAAATTTAAAATCCTCCTGCACAAAGCGTGCCAAATTTGACCGCTCTAGCCTTTTCGCGAGTTTTTTTCCTCTATGCCGCTTAGTCCAAAACGGCGTGCAAGCTCGGCCTTGACGCGGTCAGGATGCACTCCGTGTAGCGCTAGTGCCACGAGTGAGTGAAAGCATAGATCGGCCGCCTCGTAGATGATCTCCTCGGTCGGCGTTTTTGGCTTTTGGCTTTGATGCGCCGCGGTTTGGCTGTTTTGGTTTGCGGCGTTTTCGTTTGAAATTTTAGCAAAATTTTCGTTTTGGGTTAAATTTGACGAAATTTGGCCGCCGCTCGCGGCAGAGTTAAACTGCGCAGTTTCATTTTTGCGCGCCGAGGCGTCCTTACACGCCATCACGAGCTCCGTGGCCTCCTCGCCGACTTTTTTTAGGATTGCGTTTTCGCCTTTTTTAAATAGACTCGCGACATATGAAGTCTGCGGATCGGCGTTTAGCTTGCGGTCTAATATCGCGTGATAAACCTCGTCGATTATGCCGTAGATCGGCTTTTTGGCTTGGTTTGGATTTTGTTCTTGCGTCAAATTTTGCCCGTCGGTGCTAGTTAAATTTGACTTGCCGCCGTCTCCAGAAATCTTTCTAAAAAAGCACGATTTTTCACCGGTATGGCACGCTATGCCACCGTTTTGAACGACTTTGAGCAAGATCGTGTCGTTGTCGCAGTCAAGGAAAATCTCATCTATCGCCTGCGTATTTCCGCTCTCCTCGCCCTTTTTCCAGATGCGGTTTTTCGTGCGCGAGAAATAGTGCGCAAAGCCCGTTTTTAGGCTCAAATTTAACGCTTCTTCGTTCATATAAGCAAGCATCAAAACCTCGCCGCTCGAGCTTTCTTGAACGATGGCGGGCAAAAGGCCGCCCACTTTTTCCCAGTCTATTTCCATTTTTTATTTCCTTTCGGCTACGGTTTTAACTCGGCGCGCGGGTAATTTTGAGCTGCATAAAAAATATCGCCGCTCGTTTAAATTTAGCAAATTTTAAAGCTCAAATTTGACTTCAAATTTGAGCTTTAAAAGGCGAAGTTTTTTGCAAAAACATTTCGCTTCGCAAAAACCACACCTATTTCGAGATGATTTTGGAGCTACTTGGCCAAATTTAGCGGCAAACATGGCTATTGCTTGTGATTGTAACCACAGGTGAAACAAAAACCACGCAAAAAGCGCTCGCCCGCAAAGCGCAAAAAAGGCGAGCCGCTCCAAACAAAAATTATTGCGTTATCGCGCTTTGCTTCTCTTTATCCTTCGTGTCCACCCAGATATTCGGCACCGCTCCGCCAGGCGTTAAGAATATCTTCGCATCTTTATTTTCGCGTAACGCCTCGTTAAATTTGGCCTGCGTTTCGATCTGCTTTAAATTTAGCAAATTTTGATCTAGGCTTTTTGCGACCTCTTTGTTTGCGTATGCCTGTGCGTCGGCTTCGATTTTAGCCGCATCCGCACGACCCTGAGCCTCGATGATAGCGGCTTTTGCCGTACCTTCTGCGAGGGCTGCTTTTTTGAGCGCCTCTTGATTTGCGCGCTCTACTTCATACTTGGTTCGCTCGGCCTCTTGCTTAGCGATTTGTACGCGCTCGATCTGCTCTTTTACTTTTTCAGGCAGGATGATCTCGCGAAGCTGCACGGTTAGCAGTTCGACGGGTTTATTTGGCTGCGCGTCGATGTCCTTGCGGATGCCCTCGTCGATAGCCGTAGCTAGATCGTTTCGCTTCGTCGGAAGCTCCTCTGCGGTGTATTTACCAGCGATACTGCGCACGACGTCGCGTACGACGGGATCTACGATCTTGTTTTCCCAGCTAAGCCCCCAAGCCGCGATCGTTTGAGGCGCGTTTTCCGGATTTAGGCGGTACTGCACGGTTATGTCGATGCTAACAGGCAAGTTTCTCGCGTCCAAAACGGAGATCGAGTTTTTGCGGATGATGCCAGCTTGAGCCTGTGCGCCGTACTTTTGCGCCGCCTCGCCCATATCTTCGCCCGATGTGTAGTTGATGAGGCGCACGCGCGTATCGACTACGATGACCTTTTGTAAGAACGGGATAAAGAAGTGCAGTCCCGGCTGCATCGGAGACGGGTCGTATTTACCCAAATTTGACTTGATACCCACTTCGCCCGAGTTTATCGTGACAAAAGGCTGCGTGAGCGCGATCACGGCCACGAGCGCGATGATGACGTAGGCAAAGGCCGAAATTTTACCAAATCCTTTAAAATCAGGCGTTTTAAAATTTACTTTTGGGCCTTTACTCTCGCCGCCGTTATCGTCTCCGCCGCTAGAGCCGCGTTTTTTATTAAAATAATCATTCAAATCTGCTGGCATTTCGTTCCTTAAATGTAAGTTAGCATTGAAGCGTATTTCGGATTGCGTCCGTAAACTACGTCAAAATACGCGTCTTGTAGGCGTTTAGTTACCGCGCCGCGCTCGCCCGTGCCGATAACGCGGTTGTCGATGTTGCTTATCGGAGTGACCTCAGCCGCCGTACCCGTGAAAAACGCCTCGTCCGCAGTGTATGCGCGGTCGCGGGTGATGCGCTCTCTGCGCACTTCGATACCTAGATCGCGGGCGATTTTGATGACGGTGTCTTGCGTGATGCTAGCTAGGCTGCTATCGTTTGGAGGAGTGATGAGCGCGCCGTCTTCCACGATGAAAAAGCACTCGCCCGGTCCCTCGGATATGTAGCCCTCGCTATCAAGCAGCAGCGCCTCGTCGTAGCCCGCATCTTTGGCTTCGTAGTTAGCCATTTGCGAGCAGAGGTAGTTCGAGCTTGATTTCGCGCGGCTCATTTGACCGCCGACGTTTAGTTTAGCAAAGCTGGAAATTTTCACGCGGATGCCTTTTTTTAGCCCCTCCTCGCCTAGATACGCACCCCACTCCCATGCCGCGATTGCTGTATTTACGGGAGCTTTTGTGTGGGCTAGACCCATGATGCCGTAGCCTAGATAAACGATCGGGCGCAGATATACGTTTGATTTAAATTTATTTGCGCGAAGCAGCTCGACCTGTGCGTCTTCGAGCTCTTTTTGCGTGTATTTGACGTTTAGGATCGTCATTTTGGCTGATTTTAGCAGGCGCGCGGTGTGGTCGCTTAGGCGAAATATCGCTAAGCCCTTATCCGTCATATAGGCTCTAGTGCCCTCAAATACAGCGTTTGCATAGTGAAGCGAGTGGGTTAAAACGTGGACTTTAGCGTCCTCCCATTTGACTAATTTTCCATCCATCCAGATAAATTCGGAAGGGTTCATTTGACATCCTTTTTTTATAAAATTTGCTGAGTGTAGCTAAAATTTCTTTAAAATTTTGTAATGTTTAAGATTTCGGTCTAAAATTTTGAGCTTGCGAGGTAAAATTTACTCCGATTTTAGAGCTCATCGGCTACGGTGTCTTCGATATTTTCGGCAAACGGTAGCACGAGCGTCTTACGAGAGCCAAACGCGTTATGCCACAGAGCTTTTTTGATCGCTTCGTAAGGCGTATCATAAATTTTAGCCAGCTCTTGCAGTAGCTCCTCGGCCTTATCGTCGCTTAAATTTTTACGGCGATAAAATAGCATTAACGTCGCGCCGATACCGATAAACTCAAATCCAAATCGCTCGTTCATCATCAAAATAAACGCGTACGTCTGCTCAGGTTCAAAATCATCGGCAAAATACCCCTGTATCATCCGCGCAAAGGCGTCCGTACTGCGCTCGCAAGGGCACAGATACACGTCGATATCCTCGTCAAGAGCGTTATAATCGCGGGTATTTAGGCATTCTAAAGCCTTTAATTTATCGGGATAGTTTAGGCTAAATTTACCGTAAAATTCGCTCACTTCAGCCTTATACTCGGGATCGTTTAGTATGTCCAGCATCAAACAAAACTCCGCAGCCGGAAAGTCTCGAGCGTCCGGATTTTGCGCGCTATACTCTTCCTCGTCAAGCATCTCGAAACTAGAGCTTGCGTGCATATTCGTGTATTCGCACTGCGGAGCGTTTTCGATGATAAAAAGCGGCTTAAATCCCGTATGCTGCTCGCACAAGCGATTATATGCGATCGTGACGGCGTTCATATTTTGATGAGCGTTAAGGACGCCGTATTTTAGGGTAAAATTCGCCTCTTTCGTGTAGCGCGGATCAGGCTTTGCAAACCTAAAAGAAATAAGCTTTTCCGGACGACAAACGGTGTAAAAAGCTAGTTTTAATTTCTCAAAAAACGACATATTTTTTCCTTTTTAAATAATTTAATTATTTAGTTTAAAGGGACAATTTAAATCAAAAACGGCTTAAATCTCAAATTTGACCGCAGACTTTTAATCCAAATTTGACTTCAAATTTTAAATAAAAAACAATATAGCGAAGCATTTTACTTTTTACTTTACGCTTATGCTCGCAACAAGTATACGAAGCGGAAACTAGCCCGGCAGGATACATATAGTAGCAACCAAGTTTGGATGATATTTCCTTCCGTTTGCAGTTGCGACCGCAAGCATAAGTATAAGTAAAATACGAGTCGGCAAAACCGCTATTTTTCTAAAATTATCCTAGTAGCAGCCGGATCCACGCACTCCTCGTCCATTATAATTTCGCCTATCTCGCTTGCCCTTATCACGCCCGAGAGCGGATTTTTCACGCTAGCTATGCTGCCTAAAATTTCCGCGTCCACGCTTGAGTACTCAAAGGCTAGCGTGGTATCTAGCGTTTGGCAGCCGCGCAGCACGAGATTTTGCACGTAGCAAAGCCCTTGCAGGCTTTCTATCACGCAGTTTTCAAAGGTCACGTTTTTGCTATTCCACGCGAGGTATTCGCCGCTTATAAAGCTATTTCGCACGGTCACGTTCTCGCAGTTCCAAAAGGCGTCTTTGCTAAGCAGTTTGCTATCCTCGACGAGCAGGTTTTTACAGCCGTCAAAGCCGTAGTTCCCGTCCAAATTTAGCCCGTAAACGCGCAGGTTTTCGCAGTTCATCGCAAAATAATCCCCGCGCGCGCAGACGTTTTTTATCTCCACGTCCTCACAGCTCCACAGCGTCTCCTCGGCCTGGGTCAAATTTACGCTTTCCAGCCTCAAATTTTGGCACCTGCGGAAGGATTTTGGCGCTTGGATTAGCGTATCTTTAAAGCTAACGTCCCGCGCATACCAGATGCCAGCGCGCGCCATCTGCATCAAAAACCCGTCCTCCACGGTGACGTTTTTGGTGTACCACAGCGGATATTTCCACTCGAAAGTGCAGTTTTTCAGGCGCAAATTTTGCCCGTGCTTTAGCGGCGACTCGCCTGCTGCAAACCCGCACCGCTCAAACTCCGCGTCCTTTACGCCAAACATCGCGCGCTCGCCGATAAATTTTTGCTCGACAAATTTTTGCATATTTCGCCTCCGCCGTTTTTTACTTAGATTATATCGGTTTTACGGCAACAGGGGTGTAAATTTGAAAATTCAAAGCGAAATTTGTGAAGCAAACGTGTAAATTTAAGCAACAGAGAAAATCAAAGCGTTTGGGCATTGCTATTGTCTTTAGGAGTCCTATTTTCCCAAACGCTTGGCAGGAAAAGGTAAGATTTAGACTAGCGCAAAGGATGGAAACGCAAGCCTAAATTTTACCTTTTTGGCGGTCAAATTTGCCGTATCCACGCGGTGCGAGCGAGCGTCAAATTTGATCTAAATTTAAAGCTCGCGACCAGTCAAATTTGAGCGGGCAAATTTAACCCGGCCGCAAGCGCAAAATCCAAATTTACCAAAAGCGACCCGAAGCGCACCGGCCGGGAGCCGCTAAATTTTACTTCTCAAACGCCTTTTCTAGGCTAAACGGAAACGCCTGATAGCCCATCGCGTTGGTCATTTTGATCTCGATTGACGGCTCTTTTGCACCCCATTCAAACTCGTTGATGTGAGGGCTAGGCACGCCGACCGGACGGCCCTTGGCGATGTCAAACTGCATGCCAGCAACCGCTGAGTAAACCATCACGCTATCAAGGTCGTCTTGATACTGCGCAAGCGATGTGACCGAGCTGTACCACTCGCTGCCGCGCTGCTTGCCGTATTCCCAGACCTGCTCGACGGTTTTAGCTTTTTCGTCGATTTTATAAACGACCGCGCGGGAGTATTTCATACCCGCCATCGCAGGCTGCTCCATGCCGCGGGTGTCGCCGTTGTCAAAGACCGTTAGATAGACGACGCCCTTTTTAGACTTACTATCGATGCGGAATGCCGTGTGCTGCGTCCACTGCCAGTCAAATCCGCCCTTCTCGCTCTCATATCCTGGGCATTTTGAGTATTCGTCCTCGCAGACGATCTTTTTGCCGTCTTTATCTACAGGCTGGAGCAAGTAGCCCTTAAACTGATCCTTCCAGCCTTTGTGCGCGCCCATTATCCACTTGATCTTTTTGTCGCGGCCGATCTTGATGACGGCGTCTTGGTGGCGGCTGGAGATGATGATACTATCATCAGACGGGTCGTAGTCCACGCTATTTACGTGCGCCCAGTTGCGTCCGGGCCCCGAGCCCACGATGTCGCCCCATTTTTCGCTCAAATCCATCGCGGCTAGCTCGTCCGAGCTAGCGGTGTGGCCTGCTTTGCTAGCGTCGATGTTTAGGCACACCGCGCCCTGATCGAGCGTTTTTAGCACGATGTCGCGATACGGATCTAAAATTTCATATAGCCTAAAATCATCCACGACGTTGCCGTCGCGATCGACCTCGACGATGACGTCGCGCACGGTGCGGACGTTTTTACCGTCGGCGCGTTTATAGTTAGCATTTGCCGCGCGCAGGAAGTAATGTCCGTTTTGCGCAACGTCCATGGAGTGCGAGAAGTCGTTGTAGCCCGCAGGCAGTTCGCGGTTAAAAATTTCGCGGCCCATTATGTCGTATTTGGCGTATCTTTGGCCATATCCCCACGTCATCGCGCCATCGTCGTTTTGCTTAAAGCCCATCATGACGCCAGCGCTAAAGGGCTGTTTGAGGTCGTAAATTTTACTCGGCTCCATATACCAGCGCACTTCGCCTTTGGTGTCTAGCACGAAGTTATTTGGGCTGTAGTTCCACTCGATCGCGCCGCCTGCAGGGTTGTTCCACACGACCTTGGTGCCTTTGCCTGTTTTATTTACGAAGTTATTTACGTAGTAGAGGCGGTTTGCAAATTTCGCGCTCGGAGCCTTCACGACTTCGATTTTATCAAACAGCGCGCCCTTTTGAGACGGCATACCGGAGCTCTCCAAATAAATCGCAGGAGCGTAAATTTTATAGGTTTCTTTTATACGCTCGGTTTGTCCCTTGTAAATTTTATCGTACTCGACCTCGACGGTGTTTTGATAGTCAGGGTAAAGTCCAAAAACGGGAATTCCGCCGTGCGTGCGCAGATGTTTGTCGGCGACTTTATAGCTGATAACTTGACCGCCCGGCTTTGGCACGATGGTGACTTTCGCGTTTGCTAGCGTGTAGCCGCCGTTTTTGATGACCGCCGTTAGAGGCGCGATGTCGTACGGATTTACGACCACTTCGCCGATCTTGCCAGGGACGGCGTAGTCGATGTGCGCGCCGCTAGGTCCGCCGATAGCAAGTGCTGCCGTGCTTAGACCGCCGAGTAACGCCACAGCTAGGGCGACTGACGATAGAGTTCTTTTCATCTTTTCTCCTTTATAATGATAAATTGTTTCATTGCCGTAATTTTAGTGAATCTTTCTAACGTGAAAATCACGCTATTATTATAAATAGCTTAAATCTAGAAAATAATTCAAATTTTTATATTTTCCACTAAAATTTAGCCCAAATTTTACGAATTTAATCTAAAATTTATCTTAGCGTGAGTTTTGCGGCGGCGAGAGGATATAAAATTAACTCAGACAAAATCATTTTAAGGAGCACTCCATGAACCTACTTTCTAAATTTAGCAAAGGCTTTCTAGCCGTTGCGATGTTTGGCGCTCTTAGCGCTGCCGCGTTTACCGAGGGCGAGGACTACGTCAAGCTAGAAAAACCGCTATCAGTGGAGCAAAACACGCTAGTTAAGATATTTAGCTACGCATGCCCGTTTTGCTACAAATACGACAAAACCGTCACACCAAAGGTCGTAGAAAAGGTCGCGGGGCTAAAATACGTGCCGTTTCATCTAAAAACCAAGGGCGAATACGGCGAGCTCGGAAGTAAAATTCTAGCCGTTTTAGCCGTGATGGACGAGGAAAAAGGCGTGAGTCTGCTAGATGAAAACTCGCTGTTTAAAAAAGCAAAATTTGCCTACTACAAGGCCTATCACGATCAAAAGCAACGCTGGAGCGACGGCAAGGACGAGGCTGCGTTTTTAAAGACTGGGCTTGATGCGGCCGGCGTCAGCGAAGCGGACTATCAAAAAAAGCTAGAGGATCCAAAAGTCGCCGAACTGCTTAAAAAATGGGACGAGAGCTACGACGTAGCCAAGATCCAAGGCGTGCCGGCGTTCGTCGTAAACGGCAAATACCTCATCATGACGAAGTCCATCACCTCCCTAGACGGCATGGCGCAGCTAATCGAAGAGCTGCTCAAAAAATAGGGCGCGAGCATGAAATTTGCGCAAAAGTTAGCGAAATTTGGCGATAGCCGCCTGCCGTGGGCGATCCTCATAGCGGTGAGCGCGGGGCTTGTTATCCTCGCGCACTCGCTGTTTCAAAACTACGTCTATATGCCGCCTTGCGAGCAGTGCGTTTATATCCGCTTTGCCTTTTTGTGCATGGCGCTAGGAGGCCTGGTCGCGATCATAAATACTAAAAATTTACTCCTCGCGCTCGCAGGCTACCTGCTAGCGTTTTGGGGCGCGATCCAGGGCATAATGTATAGCGCCAAACTAATCAAAATCCACGACGCCGTCCACGGAGACGATCCGTTCGGCGTGCAGGGCTGCTCGACTGAGCCGCACTATCCGTTTGGCTTGCCGCTTGAGCGATGGGCGCCTGATTGGTTCTTGCCTACGGGCGACTGCGGCTACGATAACCCGATGGTTCCAGACGGCGTCACGCTAGACGGCTTTCAGAAGTATCTCGTCGATCTTTACGAGGACGGCTGGTATCTGATCCCCTCAAGCAAATTTATGTCGATGGCCGACTGCACGCTGATCGGCTTTGGAGTCTGCTTCGTCGTGCTCGCCGCGATGTTTATTTGCAAAATTTTAACTCTAAAAAAAGCTTAAATCGGTCTAAATTTAGACCGATTTTGCTATACTCGCCGCATGAGAGCCTTACGCGAGCATAATTTTAAAATTTACTTCATCATCATTTTCGCAAGCCTTTTCGTGGTGCTTTTGGGCATGAAAAACTACGAGGACGCCAAGGCGCAGATCACGGCGCTCGCAGATAAAAACAAGATCGCCGCGAGCGAAAATATGGTAGGGAATTTCTCACTTTGGCTGGACGAGCGGCTGCACTCGCTGGTGCGCGCAGCTAAATTTATAGAAAACGCGGGCGTCTCGCAAGATAGCGAAAAGCTGGGCGACTTCATACGACTTTTCAAAGAAAACTCCGCAGAATTTGACGCCTTGCAGTTTTTGCGCGAAGACGGAGAAATTTTCGTGGACGGCAAGGAGCTAGGTGACGATGAAGCGATGCCAAAGAGCCTTCGCGCGGGGCTTGTATGGTTTGAAGAGACCAAAAGCACGCTCGCACCCACGGTAAATTTTATGCAGCGCCATAAAATTTTAGGCGAACCGACGCTAAATTTATGCGTGCCCGTGCTGGACGGCGGCTCGTTTGCGGGGGTGTTTTGCGGCGTGGTGAAACTGCAAAACATACTAAAAAATATGGAAAAATTTAAGCTCGCGCCCGACTCCTACGCCTTTATCGTTACGCACGGCGGCGAAATTTTAACGCCGATGAAGGACGCGGCGCTAAAAAAGCAGATCGAGGATAAATTTAAAGAGCTTTTTTTGCGCGATGAGGACATCACGAGCCTAAATATCGGCTCAAATTTCATCTCCGTCGCCGAGATCCCCACACTAAACTGGTTCATAGGAGCCGGCACCGATAACGAAAAGGAGCTCGCCGCACTGCTTAACTCCGCGCTAAAAAACGCCCTCATCCTGCTTTTTGCGTTCGCGGCGCTAGCGCTGGTGGCAAATTTCCTCCACAACTTTATGTATTCGAAAATCAAAAACTTGCAAGACGACTACGAAGCTCTGCTCAAGCACAAAGCCCGTATGAGTGAGGCGGGCGAGCTAATCAGCGGCATAAATCATCAGTTTATCCAGCCGGTTAATTCGCTAAATTTAATGATCTCAAGCCTGCTCATGCTGCAAAAAGACGGCAAGCTAGATGCCGCGACGCTAGAGAGTATGCTGCAAAAAGGGCAGGCTGCGACCGTGCTTTTAAGCGACACGATCGAGATTTTTAGAAATTTTTATAAAAGCAGCGACAGTCCGCAAAAATTTAGCGTGCAACGCTGTATCAAAGACCTACTAAAGCTCATGCACACCGAGCTTAGCAAAGCAAACGTCACGGTAAGCCTGCGCGAGTTTCAAGACAAAGAGGCCACGCAGCGGATGGGCATCGTGCAGCAAATTTTACTCATCCTCATTCACAACGCCAAAGACGCGGTCGTGGAGAGATACAAAGACGAGATCGCCAAACGGCAAGTTTTTTTGGATGTCAAATTTGAAAACGGCACGTGCAAGATATCCGTCACGGACTACGGCAGCGGCGTGAGCAAGGAGCTTCGGGATAAAATTTTAACCCAACCCAAAACCACTAAAAAGCAAGGAAGCGGCATCGGGCTGTATTTTGGCAAAAAGCTAGCAAACGAAAAGCTCGCAGGCGATGTCAAGCTACTAAGCGCGGGCGATCCGACGACGTTTGAGCTGAGCTTTGAGATAAATTTAAAGGAATAAGATGCAAGAGCATTTAAAGCTGCTTAAAGACCTAACCGTCCTCATCGTCGAGGACGACGAGATCGCAAGGGAGCTGCTAATAGGCGGGCTAAAGCCCTACTGCCTAAGCGTCTGGGGCGCGGGTGACGGGCTAGAGGGACTGGAGCGCTTTAAAAAGCTAGCTCCCGCCGTCGTCATCACCGACATCCACATGCCCGCGATGAACGGCTTTGAGATGATGAAGGAGATGATGCGCATAAAGCCCGCGCAAAAATTTATCGTCTTTACCTCCTACGACACCGACGACAACCTCATCAAAAGCATCGAGCACGGCGCGGCGTCGTTTCTAAAAAAGCCGGTCGATATCGCCGCTCTGTGCCGCCTGCTCGTGGCTCTAACCTACGAAAAGGACGAAAAGCTCGTGCGCTTAAGCCCGCAAACTAGCATAAATCTCACCAAAGAAAAGATCTACAAAAACGGCGAGGAAATTTATCTCTCGTTTTTGCAAAACAAGCTCTTTTGGCTCTTTGCGTATAATCTAAACAAGCTCGTGAGCTACGAGATGATCGAGGAGTTCGTCTACGAAGGCGAGCAAACAAGCAAGAGTGGGTATATCCTGCTAAGCGGCGAATAAATTTGATTTGCGGCTTGGCTCGCGAGCGCTTTTTAATGAGTTTTGTTTTTGCTCCTGCGGCAACCTATTTGGTTAGCCTTTGTCGCAAAAACTGCAACAACATTAAAAATCATCTCGCGATACTTCGCCTTGACGTTTTACGTTCGAATTTGAAGTTAAATTTGTCATTTTGAGTCGCCGAGACCCGCCCATCGAAAATGCCAAATTTGAGTTTTTAAATTTGTAAATTTAGTAAGCTATGAGATAAATATTCAAGACGGATTATGTGTAGTTTGAATAGTTTTTGGCGGATACGACGGGAGCGGACTGGTCGTCCGTGACCCGAGTATCCTAGCCGAAAACTACTTTTAAAATCCAGCCGAGCTGGGGAATCTTAGATTTAAATTCGATTGATTTCGCTACTGCGCGCATTATACACAAACCAGCTCAAAATCATCACCAGACAAAACGCCCCAAACACCGCAAAAAACGCAAAATTCGCCCACGAGTAAATTTTGATAAATCCAGCCTCGTTCGCCGCACTAAAATCAGGCGCAAACAGGCTCGGGTAAATTTCATTTAGCGGTAGCGCAAAAGGAAAGCTAATCTCGCTAACGCCACTAAAATCGCTAGTGGAGTAATCAAGCCCAAATATCACGCCCAAAAAAATCAGGAAAAATCCCACTAGCTTGACGCCAAATACCTTAGGTGCACACATCGCCACGCACACGCCAAACGCCGCAAACAGCGTTGCAAAACGCAGCTTCACCACAAGTGCGTCCGCAACCGCACCACCCAAAAACAGCTCGCACAAGATAAATTTAACCGCTAAAACTGCGAGCAACGCCGCCCAAAACGCCCGCCTTCGCTGCAAGTTATACACAAAGCAGACAAAGCCCTTGTTTTCGATATTGTAGTCCATTATTTTGCCAGCAGCTCCTTGACTGCCGCCGCCATCGCGTCTACCGAGCCGATCGCCTTCACGTTTATGAGATACTTGCCACCGACCACGTACGCAGGCACGCCCTGGATCTTCGCCACGTCGTAGCTATTGTTCCACGCTTTTAAAATTTCTTGAGCGCGCTCGCTAGCTAGAGCCTTGTCGTAGTCTGCGTCGCTCACGCCTGCTGCGCTAAGAGCCGTCTGGATAAATCTCGCCTTGTCCTTGCCGTCGTTAAAATCGTCGTTCTTGTCGTGAGTAGCCTTGTAGATCGCAAATTTGGCTTTTTTAAATTTAGACTTGTCGCTTAGCAAACTAACGTCGCTAACCTCGTCTAAAACGATCATTGCGGCAAAAATTTTGCTCGCCGTTTCGCCCAGCTTGCCTTTGGTTTTTAAGTGATACGGGATAAATTTGACTCCGTCTAGCTCGCTAAAGAGTTTGGGCGTGACGGTTTTATCGAATTTATAGCAGTGCGGACACTCGTAGCTAAAAACCTTTACGACGCTATCTTTGGGTACGTTTAGAGGCTTTTCTAGCACTTGGTAGTCCGTGCCCTCCTCTAGCGCGTTTGCGCCGATGCCGAGCAGACAAACGGCAACCAAAATTCGTATAAATTTGGAAACCCTTTTCATCAAATTCCTTTGCGGTAAATTTTAAAGATTGTATAAAAGAAAGGGTAAATTTGAGATTAAGCGAGCTAAACTCGGTAAATTTAACGAGCTAAATTTAAACAAAGCGGCGAGTCAAATTTCATTTCAAATTTAACTCGCCGCACAATTACCGAATCCAGCCGCGCGCCTAGTTTTGACGGCGGCTAGAAAAACTAAACCAGAAAGGTTAAATTTAATATTCAAAGATATTTGGATCGATCACCATCGCGCGGTATGCCACGTCGTCTCTAGACGCAGACTCAACGTCCATTTCAAATTTGATGTCGTTTGTTTTCGGATCGATCTCCACGAGCACCATTTTGATCGTTTTATCAGGCTTTAGCAGATAGACGTTCGAGCTTGAGATGAAGTACGTGCTTTTATCCTTTTGCCACTCCACGACGCTCGTAACCGCGCTATAGAAGTCAAATCCGCGCTCCTTGCCAAACTCCCACGTCTGTTCTACCGTGCCCTTTTTCTCGTCGATCTTGTACTCGACCGCGCGAGAGTATTTTTCCTCTTTTAGCGCAGGCTGCTCCATACCGCGGCCGTCGCCGTTGTCAAATACGCTGATGTGCTTTACGCTGCCCTTGTTATCGTAGCGCGGGGTGAGCCACGCGGTGTGCTGCGTCCACGACCAGTCGAAGTCGCCCTCGCATCTTGAGTTTTCGCATTTGATCTTGTTGCCGTTTTTATCCACCGGAGTGAGCACTTTTTCTTTAAAGTCCGCGCTCCAGCCTTCAGGCGACGCCAGGATCCATTTTACTTTTTTGTCGCGGCCGATCTTAACTATGCCTTGGTGGCGAAGCGAGAGGATGATACCGTCGTCGCTAGGATCGTGCGAGATCGAGTTTACGTGCGCCCAGTTGCGTCCCGTGCCGGTCGAGGTCACGTCGCCAAAAGGCAGATCGTCGCTGATTTTGATCTCTTTGGCGTCCATATCGATATTTAGGCACACGGCGCGAGCGTCAAGAGCCTTGATGAGGTTGCTACGATAAACGTTTTTGCCGAAAATTTCATTCAGATCCCACTCGTCCACGACCTTGCCGCTGCCGTCCACTTCGATGATGTGATCTCTGATCGTGTGCGAGAGCCTACCGTCTGCGTGGTGGTAGTTGTATTTGCCGACGCGAAGCAGTAAGTGATCGCCTTTTAGCGGCATCACCTCGTGGCTAAGGTCGATGTAGCCGCGCGGCAGCTCGCGATTATACACCTCCTTGCCCATCATATCGTAGCGCATATATCGCTGCGCCATACCCCAGCTCAGATCGCCGTTTGGCAGCTGATGAAAGCCCATCATCATGCCGCCGTCCATCACTCTACGCTCGCTGCGGTCGTAAAATTTCTGATAGTCCAGATACCATCTGACCTCGCCCTGCGTATCGACGACGAAATTTTCGGTGAAATCATTCCAGCTAGCAGCACCGCCGTTTTTCCAATCAAGCGGCTTATAAACGCTCGTGATAGTGTTGTTGATGAGATAGAGCCTGTTTTTAAACGCAGGATCGACCTTTTTAACCTTCATCTTTTGCATGTGGCTAAATCTATAATCGCGGCTATACGTCACGATCGGCTGAGCGTAAATTTTATACTTTTCGACCTTCTTTTCGCCGTTAAAAACGTAGCTTACTTCGACCTCGTTTAGATAGTCCGGATACAACCCCCAGATCGGCACGCCGTCATGCGTCAGCAGCGCATGCTCGGAGACGTTATATGAGATGTCGATGCCGCCATTTGGCTTACCCAGCACCCGCACGTGGATATCCTTGATGTCCTTGCCGGCGCGATCAATGACGGCGGTTAGTGGCGCCACGTCGTATGGGTTGATAAACACCGAGCCAAGCTCGCCCTGGGTTTTTACCTGATGCGCCAAAACGCCCGCACTCGCAGTCTGCGGCACCGCTATAAACGCGCCGCCCACTAAGGCCACAGCCAAAACGATAGAACCGAAAAAATTCTTACGCATATTCGCTCCTTTTGGATAAATTTAGCTAATTTTACTACTACCAAATCACATAATAATCATACTAGCTTTAAACTTTACTTAAATATAAAATTTAAATCTATATTTTAATAAAAAGGCTTAAATTTTAAAACGAGAGCGAGCCGGATAACGGGTCAAATTTTGATATAATTAGCCCGAATTTATCAAATTTAAGGAGAAAAAATGCCTTTCATAAACGTAAAAATGGCAGGCCCGGAGCCGACAAAAGAGCAAAAGCAAAAGCTGGTCGAGGAGATGACCGACACTATGGTGCGCGTGCTGGGCAAAAACCGCGAACGAGTGCAAATTTATATCGAGACATACGACGCAAGCTCGATAGGCTCGGGCGGCAAGACGCTTGAGGAGATTAGAAAGGAGCAAAAATGAGCGAATTTTCAAAAGAGGACCTAGAGCGCAAGATCACGCTAGCAGCGGGCGATACGGCGCCAAATTTTACCCTAGAAAACAGCGACGGCGTTAGCATCAGCCTAAAAGACTTCGTCGGCAAAAACGTCGTGCTGTACTTTTACCCAAAGGATAACACCCCGGGCTGCACGACCGAGGCATGCGAATTTAGCGCACTTTACGACGATTTTATCGCCAAAGACACCGTGATCGTGGGCGTTAGTCCCGATAGCGTCAAATCACACGCCGGCTTTGCGCAAAAACAGGGCCTAAAACACATCCTGCTAAGTGACCCCACGCACGAAGTCGCCAAACTCTACGGCGTCTGGCAGGTGAAAAAAAACTACGGCAAAGAGTATCTGGGTATCGCGCGCTCGACCTTTGTGATCGGCAAAGACGGCAAAGTCGCGAAGGTGTATAAGAGCGTGAAGGCGAAGGAGCATGCGGCGAAGGTTTTGGCCGATCTTGTGAAGTGATTGCGGCTTGTCTTTTTCCTTTATACTTCGTTAGAAATTTCGCCGAAGCTCGGTTACATACTATATGTATGCGCCCTCGCTCGGCTCATTTCCGCCTCGTCTAAAGGAAAAATACTTCGCCTTACCGTTTTATACTCGAATTTGAAGTCAAATTTGCAAATTTGAGTCACTGAGACCCACATTTTGAAAATGCAAATTTTAAACCTGCGACGCTTTACTCGCAGAGCAAAGCAGTGTCGCCACCTCTAACGTGCAGTGGGGCTGGAGAGGGCTTGGGAGAGGGTCTGTCTTGGACAGTTACGAGCGCAAAGCGCGAAGTAAAGGAAGGCGACGCTTCGTAAGTAGGTCTGCTTTGCAGTTACGAGCCGCAGGCGAAGTAAAGCCCCTTCCTCTCCCTAAAAAAGAGAAAGGCGGATATAAAAGGGTGCTCTTTTGCTTCGGCTTTGCCTCGCAACTGCAAGGCAGAGCGCCATTCAAGCCCCCACCCCCTTTACAATAAAGTAAAAAAACAACCTTAGACGGTTGCCTTTTGCTCAAGGAAACCAAACTCGCAATGCCAAATTTGACAAAACCAAATTTAGCATTGTAAATCTGCGGGTCTCGGCAAGTAAAATTTAAAATATTTCCCCAAATTTAACCTAAAAATCCTGTCAAATTTCCGCTCAAATTTTTGATAACGATTATTTTCTAATTATCAAAATATTTATAATGGAGGAGTAATATTTCAGTTATTAAATAATTTTAAAGGAGAAAAAATGGTTAAGTTACAAGAAAAATACGGCCTTTTTATAAACGGCGAATTCGCCCCCGCAAGCAGCGGCAAGACGCTAGATACGTTTGATCCGGCCACCGGCAAAAAGCTAGCCGCGATCGCGGACGCGAGCAAAGAGGATGTGGATGCGGCGGTTAAGGCGGCTCGAGAAGCGTTTAAGACGTTTCGTCACAGCACCGTAAGTGAGCGAAGCAGAATTTTGCTCAAAATCGCCGATATAATCGACGCAAACAAGGACTTTTTGGCCGCGGTCGAGACGATGGATAACGGCAAGCCTATCCGCGAGACGTTAAACGTGGACGTGCCGTACGCGGCGGAGCATTTTAGGTATTTTGCCGGCGTGATCCAGGGCGAAGAGGGTAGCGCAAACGTACTCGAGGAAAAGCACCTCTCGCTCATATTGCGCGAGCCTATCGGCGTCGTAGCGCAGATCGTGCCGTGGAATTTCCCATTTTTGATGGTGGCGTGGAAACTAGCTCCGGTTATCGCCGCGGGCGACACGAGCGTGCTAAAACCGTCGTCTGAAACGAGCTTGAGCGTGCTAGAGCTAATGCGCCTCATCAAAGACGTGCTACCAAAAGGCGTCGTAAACGTGATCACGGGCAAAGGCAGCGGCGCGGGCGAGTTTTTGCAAAAGCATAGCGGCATCGACAAGATCGCATTTACCGGCTCGACCGAGATCGGACGCGAGATCGCTATCTCAGCGGCTGAAAAAATCATCCCAGCAACGCTCGAGCTAGGTGGCAAATCAGCCAACATCATCTATGCCGACGCGGACTTTGACCTGGCTCTAGACGGCGTTCAGATGGGCATTTTGTTTAACCAAGGGCAAGTTTGCTGCGCGGGCAGTAGGATATTTGTCGAGGAGAAAATTTACGACAAATTTATCGCCGCGGCTGTGGAGAAATTTAAAAATCTAAAAGTCGGCGATCCTCTGGATCCAAAGACACAGATGGGCTCTCAAATCAACGCCAAACAAGCCGCCAAAATCGTCGAGTACATCAATATCGGCGTCAAAGAAGGCGCTAAAATCGCCGTCGGAGGCAAACTCGCGGCTGCGGGCGATAGCTTCGTCGAGCCGACGCTGCTAGTTGACGTGAGCAACGATATGCGCGTAGCTAGAGAGGAAATCTTCGGCCCTGTGGGCGTCGTGATCAAATTTAAAAACGAAGACGAGCTCATCAAAATGGTAAACGACAGCGAATACGGCCTAGGCGGCGGCGTCTTCACGCAGGACATCACTCGCGCTATCCGCACCGCTCGCGCGATGGAGACGGGCCGCGTGTGGATAAACTGCTACAACCAGATCCCGGCGGGCAGCCCATTTGGCGGCTACAAGAGCTCTGGCATCGGCCGCGAAACGCACAAAGTCATCCTCGAGCACTACACTCAGATGAAAAATATCATGATAAATTTGACGGGCAAGGTTAGTTCGTTTTATTAAAATTTGCTAGCACAAATTTGGGTCGGGCGGTTTGCTCGACCTTTTTTGGATTTGACGAAGCTCTTATAAATTTGAATAAATTTAGAACCGATTTTTATCTACTTTCGTTTTAAATTTAATATCAAGCCGGTGATTTTACATTAAACAAAATTACTCCCTGAACTGCAAATTTAGCCAAATTTGGTTTTATGCATTTTGATAGTTAAATTGCCAAATTTTAGAAGCCGGACTCTCACAACTCATTACAAATTTTTCCGCAAATTTGCCGAAAAACGATACTCCGAACCGGCCTGCACAATCACGTCTAAAAAATCGCCCACGCGCGTAGTATAAATGCCGCCCGCACAACTCACGCCTCTATCAAAAAGCGCTTTAGGCGACATCAAAACGGTTGGACCTACGACGATGACGTCGGCACCGCTCTTTTTTAGACTCACTATCTCCTCCAGCGTGTCGTTTAGTAGCGTGACGACGGTTATGCTGAGATTGTCGGCCGCCCCGATCGCGTCCACAGCCTCTTCTTGCGGTAAAAATACTTGAGATCATCGACTTTTAGCGCGCTCTTATCAAGCTCCAAGATACAAAAATCAAGGCTGTTTTTCTTCATAAATTTGATGTAAGGCACCAGTGCACCCACGATCACGCTAAACGAGCTGCGCTTGATAGCTAGCTCGTCAAAAGGATCGGCCTTAAATTTAGTCACATAGGACTACCAGAGCGCTCATAACGCGTCTGCAAAAGCACGATTTAGAACAGGCTACAGTCATGGGCTTTTAAAAGGCCTGCCGCTAATTAATCCTTTAAAAGCGTTTTTACGTTTTTGCCGCAGATGTTGCCAGAATTTGGCATTACCGCGGTTTGCGACGGACAGCAAACAGCCTGCGGAAAGGCCTTTAGTGGGGTGAGGCTCACGCCGCAAACGCCATTGCTTAGCTTTACGCCCGTGAAAAACAGCCCTACCACAATGCGCTACACGTTTAAATTTTTTATTTCGTCGCCCAAATTTTTATAAATTTGACTTAGGTTGTCGCTTAAAATTTGACCCACGGCAATCTCCTTTTGGCGATGTAAATAGTTAAATTTTATGAAAATTTTATAGCAAAATATTTTAAATTATATTAATCTATATCATATTTGCATCTAAAATAGATGGCGCCCAACGGCATAAACTTAGTCAAATTTTGAGCCTAAATTAATATCTAGCTTAATTACTTCTCCTTGCGAGTTAAAATTTATCTTGTTTTTTTTGATTCTTTAAATTTTGGTATTGATTGAAAAGTATGTCCGTCTCATGTTTATAATCATATAAATTTTTATTATAAAATATCGTTTTATAATCGAGATTGTTCCCCTTGTCGTATATTGAAATGAAAGAAAATATATATTCTCTATCGCAATCTATATTTTCATCAATTATCTTTTTATAGTTATAGCAAAACGGGTATATACTCTTTTCTTGTTGATAAAATATATCCCTAAATATAGAGTTTAAAAGCCTTCTATAACATCTGTTTTCTGGAGTAATTATGTCAAATTTTTTAGTTTTTGTTTCGTGCATAATTGGTAATTGTATGTCATTTTACTTATAAATACAAAATCAGTAAATAGGTCGAATGAGTGGTTGGCGCCATCTCCAAACCTCATATATATAAAATTCTCTATAAAATTTCCATATTCGTCAATCAAATGCTTTTACTCCCAAGGATAAAAGAGCCGTAGTTTTAAAACCTCGTCGTTTTCTACGATTTCTTCGGCGTTTTGTATAGGTTTGCCGTCTTTGCAAATTTTGGAGCCCAGATTCATAAGATAATCGAAATTTAGCCTTTTATCCAGCTTCCAAAATTCGCATCTGTTATCAGGATATTTATCGCCGTTGCACCATGAAAATCTTACTCCCTCATAGCCGTTTTTGTCTAAGTGAATATCTGCCATCTTGCCAAAATCTATTTGCGGATAATTATCTAAGTAGTGAATCTTTTTTAGGTAATCTTTTAAATTTAGCTCTACAAGCTCTCTTTGCGTCAGGTTTTTATCGCTAAAATCAATCGCTTCTAAGATTGCCGAAATTCTATATGCGGGTAGCAAGGCAATAAATATACAGAGCCAGATTAGAAAAACTATTATATAAAAGTATTTCAGACGCAAATTTGCTCCTATGTGACATATTTATTTTTATGGACTATGCGGTAAATCTCGTATCGATCCATTATATTCTTGCCTTCTTCGCCGTATATAGTATAGTCTCCTTTGCTACCCGCAAATTCATACGCATATGATATTACTGTCCTATTGGTATCGTGTTTGTGGATAAAAATTTTCAAGCCAGCCCAAGCCCAGCTCGTCTCCTGTAAAATTTGACCTTTTAAGATTTGTATCTCCGCCGCCTAAAAGATGTTCTCTATATAGCATGGCATGCAAAAAACTTGATTTCCCAGAGCTATTGGGGCCATATACTAAAGTTATAGGCTTATCTGAAAATTTCTGCAAATTTTCTCCAAATGCCTTAAAGTTATTAAATCCCACTTTTACCATTTTAGCCCCTCGATGTATTTTTTGTTTACCGTGATTATACTATAGTTTATTTTTGGTGCTCTTAAATATTGCTAGAATTAAGCGTTATACTTTGCAACGCCTGAGCATCATAGACATAATTACAAAATAGTATTCAGGCGACCTGTCAAGGCAAAACCTCTAATGATAAAATGTGTCAATATAGGATACTCTAGAATATTAAATAAATCCGGGAGAAATCAATTTGAAAAACAATAATAAGAAGTTGGGTTACCTCTCGGGTTACCTTTTGAAAGCTTAAGTCTTGAGATGTCGTATTTTAGGGAGTTTTGGATGGTGCGGATGAAAGGACTTGAACCTTCACGCCGTGGGGCACCAGATCCTAAGTCTGGCGTGTCTGCCAATTTCACCACATCCGCACAACAATAATAAAATGGTACGCCCATCAGGATTCGAACCTGAGGCCTACGGCTTAGAAGGCCGTTGCTCTATCCAGCTGAGCTATGAGCGCATAAAAACAAAGTGGCGCGCCCGATAGGAGTCGAACCCATAACCTACAGATCCGAAGTCTGTCGCTCTATCCAATTGAGCTACGAGCGCCCAAGTGGGGTGAGTGATGGGAATCGAACCCACGACCCTCAGGACCACAATCTGATGCTCTAACCGACTGAGCTACACTCACCATCTAACAAATGGTCGGGGTGAAAGGATTCGAACCTTCGGCCCTCTGGTCCCAAACCAGATGCGCTAACCAGCCTGCGCTACACCCCGAGGCATTGCGAGTTTAGCCTACTTATTGAAAAGGCGCATTGTAGCCAAAAAAATACTCTTTGTCAAGAAAAATAAGCTTAAAATTGAAAATTTGCAAAAATTTTCGCTTTAACCCGCACAAATTCGGCTAAGAACAAATTTGGTGTAAAAGAAAAAAGTTAGCCCGATCAGCCAAACGTTAAAAAACATCGCCTTAAAAATATCTTGCAACTCGCCGCCAAAAACATCGGCTACAAGCGAGTAGAGCGCTATTTGAAGCACTATCTGACGGGTAAAATTTAAAACAAAAACCGCCGCGGGTCTTTTTACGCCTTGAAGCGTCGAGCCGGAGAGATTTATGAGCGCGTAACCCATAAACGCCAGCGAATTTAGCGTAAAATAGCTCCTTGCCGCGCTCACGACCTCTGGCGTCTCGTCAAAAAACCCGACCAAAATCCCGCCGAGCCCCAGGCAAAAAGCCGCCGCAAAAACGCAGTAAACCGCTAGAAATTTGACCGCATAGGAGTAGCAGCCGCGCACTCTGGCGTATTCGCGCGCGCCGAAGTTTTGCGATACGATACCAAGCACAGCCGATGCGATGCCAGTTGTGGGCAGCATCACGATCTGCTCGATGCGAAGAGCTAGGCCATAACCTGCAACCGCGTGCGTGCCGTAGCGGCTGATAAAATGCATGAGCACGAGTCCGCCAAGCGACATCGAAAGGTAGTTTAGGCACGCGGGCAAGGCTTGGGCTAAAATTTTACGGTAGATGGCGAGCTCTGGCGCAAATGAGCGTAAATTTAAAAAATTTATCATGCCTGTTTTTGAGACCTTGACGCCTAAAAATAGCGAACCCAAAAGCTGCACCGAAGCCGTTGCTAGCGCTATCCCGCCGACACCCAGCCCGCAAAAATCCACGTAAAAAAAGCAAAAGCCCAAATTTATAAAAAGTCCCGCAAAAAGCCAGTTTCGCAGGCTCTTTGTGTCGCCTGTAGCCACTAGCACGCCGTTTAAGGATTTTATGAGTAAGAAAAATGGCGAGGCAAGGAATATCACGCGGTTATACGCCATGGCTTCGCGCAAAAACTCATCGTTTGCGCCTAAAATTTTAAGCAAATGCGGCGTAAAAATAAATCCCGAAAGCCCCATAAAAAGTGCGCAAAGAAGCACGAAAAATACACCCTTTGCGGCGTAAATTTTTGCGAGTTTTTCTTTGCCGCCGCCAAGCGCGTTGCCAACAAGCGCGGTTAATGCAGAGCCAAAGCCAAGCCCCACGCCCACGACGCTGATGTAGAGTAAAAAACTCATCGAAAAGCCCGCCAGCGCCTGCGTCGATATGTGCGCGGCAAAAAACACGCCCGTCACGTTATAAAGCGTGTTAAAGCTCATCGCAACGCCCGCTGGCGCGGCTAAGCGCAGCACGAGCTTGTTTACGGGCTCTTTTGTGAGATTCACTTGATTTTGAGCTCCAAAAGCGCGTCTTTTGCCTCTTTTGTCACGCGGTAGCTGTCGCGGATCTTTGAGATCGTTTTGTTGTGGGTAAATTTACTCAGTCGCCCGCTCTCCAGTAGCTCTCGCCCCGCGCCGTCAAATTTGATAAAAACCTCGGCTAAACACAAAGCAGCCGCCATTTGCACGTAGTAGCGCTCGTCTTTTTCCTCGGCGCAAATTTCAAAAAACCGCTCAAGCGGAAGCGCATTAAAATTGCGCATAAAATAAACGTAAAAAAATCGCTTTTCGTATTCTAAATTTGAGCCTAGAGCCTGTTTTAGCAGCGCATCTATGTAGCATGCACTCGCAAATTTAGGCTCAAAGCCGTCCGTCACCGCCCAGTTTGGCATCGTTTTGATAAACTCGCTAGCTAGCTTAAATTTGGCCTCGTCATCTTTAACGAGCATTATCAAAAAACCCTTTAACATGAACTCCTCATGAAAAAAGGGCTCGTATTCGGCGATCTGCTTTAAATTTAGCCGAGCGAAATTTCGCTTTGCCAGGCGTCTTAGTTCGGGAGTTTTTACGCCTAAAATTTCGGGACTTTTGATGAGCTTTTGCGAAAATGCCGCCAGCTTTTCACTCTTAAGCCCCTCTAAAATCTCTAAAAATTCGCCTTTTACGTCCACGCTAGCTCCTTTGCTTTTTAAATTTACCGCTCAAATTCGTCATGCTTAAATTTGACGCGTCAAAAGCCAAAGCGTCAAATTTGTCGCCCTGCGCACCCAAAAGCAAATTTAAAGGCTCAAATTTTACTTTTGAGCCTCTTGCGCGCGTTTTGCCGACTTTTTGCGAGCGTAGATGTTGATGAGCTCCACGCCCAGTGAAAACGCCATCGCAAAGTAAACGTAGCCCTTAGGCACGTGCATACCAAGTCCCTCACCCACTAGCGTAAAGCCGATCAAGATCAAAAACGCAAGTGCTAGAATCTTGATCGTCGGGTTGTTGTCGACGAAATTTGATATGCTCTTAGACGCGAACATCATCACGCCCACCGCGAGCATCACGGCTAAAATCATGATCTCTATGTGGTTTGCCATGCCCACTGCGGTGATGACGCTATCGAGCGAAAAGACGATATCAAGCACGGCGATCTCTGCGATAACGACCCAAAAACTTGCATGCCCTTTGCTCGCCGAGTGCTCCTCGTGCTCGCCGCTGACGCTTGAGTGAATCTCGAGCGTGGACTTGCCGATAAGAAAAAGTCCGCCTAAAATCAGCACCAAATCGCGCCCCGTGATCGTAAAGTCAAACACGCTAAATAGCGGCTTTGTAAGCTTCATAATCCAAAATAGCGAAAGCAAAAGCGCAATCCTCGTTAGCATCGCAAGCGAAAGCCCTAGTATACGGCCTTTGTCGCGCTGCTCAGGCGGGAGCTTGCCGACTAGGATCGCGATAAATATGATGTTATCGATACCAAGCACGATCTCAAGCCCAGTTAGCGTCACGAGCGACAGCCACGCCTCGGGCGAAAAAATCCAATCGAACATTTTTTTCCTTTTTTATAAATTAGGGCGCGATTATAGCCAAAACGGGTTTAAATTTGATTGAGCGGGCAGGCGCGGGCGTTTGGTGATCAAATTTTACGATTAAATTTGGCTGGTTTTTGTTTATTTGGCGGAGATTAAAATTTGACGCAATGAAATTTGAGCTTACAAAATACGGCGCAAACGGTTTTGAGGTTAAATTTTAGAAAATCCGAATTTAAGAAAAATTGTATTTAGATAAAGGGCGTTTAAGCGATAAGCGGATAAAATTAAAATCTTTTGTGAAATTTAAAATGAAGTGGTGACCCCTACGAGACTCGAACTCGTGTTACCGCCGTGAAAGGGCGATGTCCTAACCGCTAGACGAAGGGGCCACAAATTAGCGGAAATGGGATTTTACATTAAAGATAATAAAAAATAGCTTAAACCAAGGATAAAGAATCATGAAAAAATTTTCAAAATTTGCTTTAGCTGCGCTCGCTTGCCTTGCATTTGACGGTTGCGCCGCGCTACAAAGCCAAAAATCATCGGACAAATTTACCGTCACCATCCTCACTCCGCCGTTAAAAATCAACGACGTGGGCTTCCTGCATAAAACCGCAAACCAGCTAAATTTGCAAATTTACAGCTCTGGCGTAAATACGGTAAATCTAAAAATAAACGACAAAATTTGCATGAACGGCGCGTGTTTTGAGAAAAAAGAATTTAACAAAAAGTTCTTTTTAGAGGAGAGATACGACGACTTTTTCGCGGAAATTTTGGAGCGCAAACCGCTGTATGACGGCATAAATGTAATGACAAATTCGTGCGGTTTTATACAAGATATAAGTAAATATTCAATAAAATACGAAGTTTGCGGTAAAAATATCAGCTTTTTCGACACTAAAAACCGCATAAAAATCATCATAAAAGAGCTTCAATGAAATTTATCGGCGCGCATGTGAGCATCGCGGGCGGCGTAGAAAACGCTCCGCTAAATGCGGCAAATATCGGCGCAAACGCCTTTGCAATGTTCGTCAAAAATCAGCGCCAATGGGAGGCCAAGCCGCTAACCATAGAAAATATCTCCAAATTTAAACAAAATTTAAAAGCCGCCGGCATCGAGCCCAGGCACGTTTTGCCGCACAACGGCTACCTTATAAATTTAGGCCATCCAAACGAGCAGCAGCGTCAAAAGTCCATTAACGCCTTTTTGGACGAAATTTACCGCGTAGAGGCGCTCGGACTTGAGATGATAAATTTTCACCCAGGCTCGTATCTAAACGAAATTTCGCCCGAAATTTGCCTAGAAAATATCGCAAATTCCGTAAATCTCCTACTCGAAAATAGCCAAAACGTAAAGCTAGTTATCGAAAATACCGCGGGTCAGGGCTCAAATTTGGGCTTTAAATTTGAACACCTAGCCTACATCATCAAACGCTGTACCGATAAAAGCAGGATCGGCGTGTGCCTGGATACCTGTCATACCTTTGCCGCAGGATACGATATCAGAGATAACTACGAGCGCGTGATGAGCGAATTTGACGAGATAGTCGGGCGCGAGATGCTGCGGGGTATGCATATAAACGATACGAAATTTGACCTAGCCAGCAAAAAGGACCGCCACGAGAGCCTAGGCAAAGGCTTTTTGGGCTTAAAAACATTTGAAAACATCATAAACGACCCCCGCACGGACGATATCCCGCTAGTTTTAGAAACGATCGACGAGAGCATCTGGGCGGACGAGATAAAAATTTTAAGAAACTTTAAAGGAGAGTAAATGAGAAAATACATCGGCGTGTGCCTCGCGACTTGCTGCTGCCTAAATGCGGCGGGCTTTAAAATCCCCGAGCAAAGCGGCGATAGTATCGCGCTTTTAAACTCAAACATCGCGACGAGTTTCGGTCCCGACGCAGCCTATAACAACCCGGCAAATATGATATTTCTGGGCGGCGGACACTACCTAGAGAGCTCGCTAACCTACCTGCGCATGTCAAAGACGAAGTATAGGCACTATAACGGCGACAAACTCACCTCCAAAAGAGCAAACGCGCTCGTACCTACCTTTCACTTCGTGACGCCACAGTTTGATGACTGGCGCTTTGGTCTATCAGTCGTCGTGCCGGCCGGAATGTCGATGAGATGGGACGAAAATCTCCCTAAAGCCACCTCTAAAAAATTCGATCTAAAAGTGATCGAGGTAAATCCTAGCGTCGCCTACGCGCTAACCGATAATATCGCGCTAGGTTTTGGCCTGCGCGCCGTTTACGCTAGAGGAGAGGCCGTGCAGGAGGTCTCAGGCGCCCTACCCGTCTCGCAGGATATCAAAGGCTACCGCATAAATTTCGGCTATAATGCGGCAATCACCTATAAACCGACCTCAAATTTGAGCCTAGCGGCCACCTACCGCTCAAAAGTAAATATGAATCTAAAAGGCGACACCGAAATCAGCGCGCCGGCGCATCCGCTAGGACGATTTCCGAGCGGCTCGTATAGCGGCAGCGCAAAGCTATCCGTACCGCTACCTGCGAGCTTAAATTTAGCCCTATCGTACAAAATCGCAAATACCACGCTGTTATTTGACTTTGAGAGAACCTATTGGTCTGCGTGGAAAGAGCTTGACTTCAACTACCCTGGCGCCTCGGCCGCTCACTACCGCAACCCGTTTTTTGCGGCATTTGACGCATCTAAAAAGCGCGACTGGAAGGACAGCAACGCCTACCGCATCGGCGTAGCGCACGACGCAACGGACAAACTCCGCCTGATGGGCGCGGTTACGTTTGACGAGGCCGCATCCAGAGCCGATACTGCGGGCTTTGACCTGCCAGACACCAAAGCCGTCATCTATGCAGCGGGCTTTAACTACAAATTTACAGACGCTTTGGAGCTGGGAGCTAGCTACTTCTACCAAGACAGAAAAGAGCGCAACGTGAGCTACTACTCAAACGCGTCAGGACTCTATCCAAACGGCAAATTTGAACGCGGCAACGCTCAGGCGATAAATTTGAACGTAAAATATAAATTTTAAGGCGCAGCCATGAACTACCCTTACGAAAATTTCGAGGATATGCTAAACGCCGCAGTCGATAAAAACGGCGGCGGCATCGCGATCTATACGGAAACTAGCAAGATTAGCTACAAGCAGCTACGCACAGATGCCTTTACGCTAGCTGCGTTTTTGCAAGGTATGGGCATAAAAAAAGGCGACCGCGTCGCGATGATCGTAAACAACTCGCCCGAGTTTATCGCCAGCTACTTTGCCATCACGCTACTTGGCGCGATCGCAGTGCCAATAAATACCTTTTTAAAATACGAAGAATTCGAATACATCATAAACGACTGCGGGGCGAAATTTCTCTTTGCTTCGGTCGAACTCGCAAAAGAGATAAAAGGGCTAGATAGCAAAACCGCGATCAAAAAGATCGTCTGGATCGGCGATAGAGCCGAATTTGACGAAAACAATATCAGCTACGCGCACGCGCTAAACTGTAAAATCGAGCTAAATTTGACCGACCGACCGAGTATCGACGACCTAGCCCACATCATCTACACATCAGGCACCACAGGCAAGCCAAAAGGCGCGATGATCAGCTACCGCAACCTCATCTCAAACGTCCAGGGCGCGCACGAGGTCTTTCACGTGCGTATGAAAGATAGATTTGCCGTGTTTTTGCCGATGTTTCACAGCTTTACTCTCACGGCGATGGTGCTACTGCCGATATTTGCGGCGTGTTCGCTTATTTTGGTGAAGTCCATTTTCCCGTTTTCAAACGTCCTAAAACAAGTCCTGCTCAAGCGCGCGACCGTATTTTTAGGCGTGCCGGCGATCTACACGGCTATCGGAAAGGCAAAAATCCCGTGGTATTTTCGCTGGTTTAACTGCGTTAGGATTTTCATCAGCGGCGGCGCGCCTTTGGCCGAGCAGACTATTACCGATTTTCGCGTTAAATTTCCGCGCGCGGTGCTGATAGAAGGCTACGGCCTTAGCGAATGCTCGCCTATCGTCTCGGCAAATACGATGCAAAAACAAAAAGTCTCAAGCGTCGGCTTACCGCTGCCTGGCTACGAAGTAAAATGCATAAACGACGAGATGATGGAGCTACCAGCAGGCGAGGTCGGCGAGCTAATCGTAAAAGGCGACTGCGTGATGCAGGGCTACCTAAATATGCCAGACGCCACCGACGAGGCGATCGTAAACGGCTGGCTGCGCACGGGCGACCTTGTTAGGATCGACGAGGAGGGCTATATCTTTATCGTCGACCGCAAAAAAGACCTCATCATCTCAAAAGGCATCAATATCTATCCGCGCGAGATCGAGGAGGTGCTGTTTAAGCTGCCAGAAGTCGAAGCCGCCGCAGTTATCGGCGTCAAAGACGAACACGCGGACGAGGAGGTCACGGCGTTTATTCAGTTTAAAGAAAATATGAGCCTGGACGAAAAAGATATCCGCGCGCATCTAAAAAAACACTTGGCAAATTTTAAAATTCCAAAGACGATTTATTTTAAAGACGAACTGCCTAAAAATGCGACGGGCAAGGTGCTTAAGCGCGTTTTAAAGGATCAGATAAGGGGTGAAATTTAGTGCGGTTTTTGATAGAGTTTATCGGCGGCAAGCAAAATTCTAAAATTTCCTCGCTCATAAAATGTAGCGAAAACGAGGCGAAAATTTTACGCCACCTGAGCAAAAGCTACGTCGAGGGCACTCCGCAAAGTAGCGCTTACGACGTGCTTTGCGCGGTTTTTGGTAGCGAGGAGTATAAATTTTTAGCAGGCCTTGCAGACGTAAAAAACCTGTTAGAGAGCGGCTGGATCGTGCAGGGCTTTTCTATATTTAAAAACCCTAACGCAGACAGCGCGGGCTCAAATTTACTCGGTCTGCTTCACAGCGAGATCTCGCTCTCGCCGCTTTTTCTTAAAATTTTAGAAGAGGGCGAGTTTGGACTTACGCTACCTGCAGTCGTGCCCTACGCCGATCATCTTGATTATCTAAAAGATCAGTTTTTGCGCGTGGAGCTTTACGGCAAGCTCTCGTTTTTTAGCAAAAACGTATCAAGCGACGCCAAAAGCCGCCTCGAAAAAGACGTGAAAGAGCTAGAAGCCATCATCGAAAAACGGCTAAATTTAAGCAAAATTTCGATCTCCGTCGAGCAAATTTTCAAAGATAACTCCCTAAACGACAAGGAACAGCTTATTTTCCTCGCACTTTTAAAGGAAGAGTATGTCGGCGAAACGGATGCAAACCGCGACCTAAACGCACTTGTAGGGATTTTGAGCGCGGATGAATTTGAGCGCATCAAAAACCGCGCCCTGCTAGACGAGGGCTCAAAGCTGATCGAAAACGGCCTCATCGACTACGACGAGTCGCTAAACGCTTACGGCGGCTTTAGCAGGACGTTTTACATAACCGACGAAATTTTACAAAGCGTAATGCACCCAAAAACCGAGAGCAAAAGCAAAAAACTAGCACTAGAAACTCTCGTAAAAGAGCAGGAGATATTTGAGCTCATCGAGCCCTCGACCGACATAAACGACGTCGTGCTGGATGTCAAAGTAAAGGAGCTACTGGACGCGATCCTAAAGCAAGTAGATCGCCGCGTGCTGGCACGCCTATCTAGCTGGGGCATCAAGTCGCGTAAAAACGTGGATGCCAAAATCATCTTTTACGGGCCGCCGGGTACGGGCAAAACCATGAGCGCACTAAGCCTCGCAAAGAGCCTAAAAAAGCAGGTTCTTAGCTTTGACTGTTCTAAAATTTTGAGCAAATACGTCGGCGAAAGCGAGCAAAACGTGCGTAAAATTTTCGACACGTACAAAGAAATCTGCGCCAAAAGCAAGAGCGAGCCCGTGCTGCTGCTAAACGAAGCCGATCAGTTTCTAAGCACGCGCGTCGAGGGCGGCAGCGGCGCAGACAAGATGCACAACCAAATGCAAAATATATTTTTGGAGCAAATCGAGCGGTTTGAGGGCGTGCTCATCGCCACGACGAACTTCTTGCAAAGCCTGGATATCGCGTTTTCTCGCAGGTTTGATTATAAGATCGAGTTTAAAAAGCCCGACCTCGCCGCTCGTCTTGCGATCTGGCGCAAAGTGCTGCCCGAAAATGCGAGCTTTGAGGAAAATTTCGACGTCAAACAGCTAGCTAAATTTGAGCTAAGCGGCGCGCAAATCATGCTCGCGCTCAAAAACACAGCGTTAAAAGTCGCCGTGCGCGAGGACGGGATATTTACGATCGGCGACTTTGAAAGCGAGATCAAACGCGAGATGAGCTCAAATTTCGGCGAGGATAAGAAGGTTGGGTTTGACGGATAAATTCGGCCAAATTTGAAGCGCGGCGGATTAAATTTAGCTAAATTTCGCCTAACGTTTTTGTTAAATTTGAGTGGGTTTTATAGCGCTTGCTCTAAATTTGCGCTACTTACTCGGCTTTATAGCCGTTCTTGCAATTTTAAGCGTTAAATTCGTAGCTCGGCAGGCGCAAATTTGGCAAGCGATTCAAATTTTCGCGATTCTTGCAACTCAATTTCAGGGAATTTAATCAAACGCAGGCAAATTTCACCACACCGCGCCAAGCTACTTTAGGTATCGCAGCTGTTTGCGCTGCGCTGAGTGCAGTTGTCTACTTCAGTATTTCGACTAAATTTTAGTCGGCGCTTTCGTCCTTTACGCCATAACGACGACAAAAAGCCCGTTTGGGAGCAAATTTTAACTTGGCTTTCAAATATAGTTTAGATCGACGCGCTTAAACGAGATCTTGCCCGCTAAACCTCTCGCCCGCTTTTAAAATTTCATCCCTTAGCTTCTCGTGTCCTGCAGATAGAGCTGCGATCTTAGCTAGTTTTTCGTCCTTTATCTGCGCAAATTCGCTCTTTAATGCCGATAAAATTTTATTTAAAAACGACGCGTTGCCAAGCATCTCGTTTTCAAATTCGTATAAATTTAGCGACGTCAAAACGCGGTCTTGCACCTCGTCAAAGCTCGGGATAAAGAGTGCAAAGCCGTTTTGCTCGTGCGCGCGCATCGAGCCTGCGATCTTTTCTTTTAGAAAATACACGGCGATTTTAACGGCGTTTTCGTAGTTTGCGGCAACTTTGAGGTTTAGCTTTTCAAAAAACAGCGCCGTCTTTTGCAGTCCTTTAAATTTCGCCATCTCATAGTCTCGCAAAAACGTCCTATAAACCTGCCCCGCATACGTCCTAACGTCGGCAAACACGGTATCGGAGTGCGTTTCGTCTTCCTTTTGCGCGTTTTCAAATTCCGATTTATAAATCATAAATTCACGCTCCAACCGAGCGTAAATTTCATCCAGCGCCGCGCCGATTTCTTCTTGCAACGCACTTAGGCCGCGCTTATACGTCCTAAAAAATTTGGCGAATTTTACGTCGTTGTAGATGAGTTTTGAAAATACCTCGTCGCTGTCAAAATCCACCGCCTCATACGAGCTAGCTTCAAAATACTCGCCCTTTAGCAGCGTTTTTCGCGGCGCGTATTTATACTTTTTCACGCTTTTTAAGCTGGCTAGGATCTCGTCTGCAACGAGCTTTGCGACGTGTTTTAGCTCGTTAAAGGCTAGCTCGATTTTCGGTTTAAAATTTTCTTGCACGGCTTTTAAATTTGACTCTAGTTCGGTGTCAAATTTGGAGATTATCTCGCCGGCTTTTTCGTAAATTTTAGCGATTTTTTCGTGCTGATCTGCGTTTACGGCAACCAGTCTAGCGCACTTTTCGCGCACAAATTTTTCTTTTATCTCTTCGCCACCAAAAAGCTCGCGGACCGCGCCTATCACTTCGCTAAAATTTGACTCCGCCAAAAGTGCCGCGTCGCCATTTGCCTGCGCCGTTACAGCTTGCTTGGCAGAAACTGCGATGATGCGCCCAAAAAATCGCCCGTAGGTCGTTTGCGCGTGGTTTTTGAGGCGCTCAAGCTCGTCCTTGCTTAGCTTATCTTTTTGATTTAGCAAGCAGATCGCCGTTTTGCCTCCGCCAGCTAAAAATTCCTCGATCTGCGCGGCTTCGCTAGCGCGCGCGGCGTTATCGGCGAGGCTTAGCCAGATGACGCCCGCGACGTCTTTTAGCACCTCGTGCGTGACGGCGGTGTCGGCCTTTGAGAGCGAGTTTAGCCCCGGCGTATCGACGAAATTTACCAGCTTTAAAATCTCAGAGGGCGCATAAACGCAAAGCCTGCTCACGTCGTCGCCAAACACACGCTGATCGACGAATCGCCCTATCTCCTCGACGCCCAGATAAAGCTCCCTGCCATTTTCGTAAAGCACGCTAAGCCCGGGCGCGGCGCCGTATCTGATAAAAGTCGGCTTCGAGGTCACGGGAGTTAAACCCGAGGGCAAGATCTCGCTACCCAAAAGCGCGTTTAAAAACGTAGATTTGCCACTAGAAAACTGTCCAACTATAGCGACTGTAAGCGGGCTAGATAAAAATAGATCGAGTTTATTTAGCTCACGCTCTAGCTCTGAGCTTGGGTGAAATTTAGGCTCGGTTAGCTCGTTTTGCAGCCGTCTAAATCGTCCGCGAAAATCGTCCGAAAATATCTTAAAATACCGCGTTTTATACGCGTTTATAAACTCCTCAAACACTTTGCAGCTCCAAATTTATAGCATTTATCGCCTCGCTTTGCGAGTTTAGGCGCTCTAGCTCCCGCGAGCTCGCTCCGCTAGTTTGCGCTAGCTGGGCTAGCTCGTTTTTTAGGGCTTCTTCGCTGATTTCGAGCGTCTTTTCTTGCTCTTTTAGCGCGGCTTCGATATGCTTTTTAAACTCGCTTTTTTCAAATTCGCTAAGCTCGAAAACGAAATTTTTGATCCGCTGGGCGCCCAAAAACTCCTCGGCAGCTAGTTTGGCGGCCTCGGATACGCCTTGCGCGCCCGAGTTTGCCGCGCCGGACACCGCATCTGCGACCTCTATGCACTCTAAATTTATCCCTTTTGAGCTCAAATAATCGTTTATGCTAAAGACCTTGGCCGCTGCCGTTTTACCCTCAAATTCGCCAAATTTTAGCGCGATATTTTGCGCGCACACGTCGATTTGCCGCATGATTTCGTTGCGGTTTTGACGCATTAGGACGATGACGCCGTCTTTGATCGTAGTTTGCGCGATGCGAGCCAGACGCTGCGGGTCGATCTTTTGTTTTTTAGAGACCGCATAGTTTACGTCATCCGCAATGCGCTGCTTTAGCGTTTGCGCCAAAGACCTTAGCCCTAGCTCGTAGCTGGCGGCCGTCTTAGCCGTATCTAGGCGCTCCAGCTCCTCTTTTACTGAGCCTCTTACCTCCTCTAGGCGGCTAGTTAGCGCAGCTTTTTGCTCGTTTAGCTCGGCGAGCTTTTGCGACAAGCTCAAATTTGAGCCCGTTAGCTTTAAAATCTCGCTTTGCGTATCCGCCGCAAACTGCGCGCAGACGCGGCCGAGCTCCTTTTTATAGGCCTCGATGCCAAGGCGAGATTTTTGGCTATTAGGGCCAAAAAGCGTTTCGTAAAGATACTGCTTAAACTCCTCGACGCCGCTGTTTTGCCCGCCTTCAAAGTAGCTTTTGGCGCTCACGGCGAAAAACTCCGCCCCAATACCCAGCTCCCGCGTGCGCCCCTCGACGCTCTTTTTGGCGTAGGCGGCGACCTCGTTTAGCTCGCCGTCCTTTAGCACGTCGGCGTGAGTTAGCAACACGGCGAGCTTTACGGCGTGCGAGTTTTGCAGGCTTGAAACGATAAAGTCCAGATCCTTTTGCGTGGCGCTTTGCGAGACGTTCATCAGGTGCACCATCAAGTCGCACTCCCGCATAAATCTTCGCACCAGCTCCTCGCGCGCAGCCACCGCGTCGTCGATGCCGGGCGTGTCGATGATGCGCACGTTATCCTTTAAAAGCTCCAAATTTTCGTAGAGCTCGACGCTTTTTACAAATTTAGCGTATTTGGAGTCCGCCGAAGTGTAGAGCTTGATCTCGTCAGTTTTAACCGTTTTGCTAGCGGGCTGGTTGGAGCAAATTTGGCCCGAGTTAGAGCTTTTAAATGTGGTTTTTGATTCGTCCTCCGCGCCAAATTTGCCGCTTAAATTTTGCACCGTTTCGCTCGGATCGCCCTCAAATTTGACGCCTGTTTCGCCATAAATTTGAGCTATTTCATCATCTTGATCTTGCGCTATGCCAAGCTCTTTTAGCTCCGCTTCGCTCCAAAAATTTACCTTCGCAAAAGGCTTGGGCGAGTATTTTAGCACCGTTAAATTTACGGTTTCTGGCACGTTTGAAGCACCCAGGATTTTTTTGCCCAGCAGTGCGTTTAGCAGGGTTGATTTGCCTGCGTTTATGACGCCAGTGGCCGCGACGTTAAACTCGAGCTCATGCGCTTTTTGCCTCGCTTTTGCTGCCGCGTTTGCGACGTGCGCGCCCGGATTTAGCGATAAAATTCGCTCGCAGATATCGTTTAGCGCGTCTATTTTTTGATGGAAGACGTCTGATTTTTTAAAATTTGCGCCCTCTTGCTCGTTCCCTGCGGTCAAATCTGCGCCAAGAGAGCGCAAAAACTCCGCAAGCCTGCTAAAATGCGCGGCGGAGATTATATTTTCGGTTTGCAGGATTTCTAAGGCGGCCAGGAGCTTTGATTTTGAAATTTTAGCGGATTTTAGAGCGTTTATCGCGCCTAGCTGGGCGCACTGCAGGCTGTATATGTCGGCCTTTAGCCCAAGCGCGTGAAGGATATCCCTAAACTCCTTTAGCGCCATAAATCTATCGAAATTTTCAGCATCTGCCGCAAGTAAAACAGCGAGGCTTCGCTCGTCTGCGAGAATTTGCGTTTTGGGATCCAAAAATAGCTTAAGAGCGCCCCAAATTTCGCTTAAAAATTTATCCGTATCCACCGCTTCGCCTTTGATAAAATTTGCGCCCGCAAGGTCGCTTTCGGGGCGAAATTTAGCATAAATTAAATTTAAACAAGCTTGGGCGGGTTATTTTCGCGATAAATTTAAAGCAGTCTGCGTAAAAAGCAAATTTGATGGCAAAATCGCGTCAAATTTACTCAAATTTACATAGCGGCTCGTGGCTGAATGATGTTTTGATCAAATTTTTGCTCGGTGTCTTCGCTCATGATGTGAAGCACCTTGCTGCGTTTGATCTTCGCGTCATCCTTAAATATCGCGCGCACCTTGTCCATGCCAGCGTAGAAGTCGCGCATGAGCACGACGCAGATGTATTTGCCAAAAAATGTTGGCTTGATAACGCCGTTTTCTTCATAGATCGCATTTACAAGTTTTAGCAAGCTAAGCTCGACAAATAGGTCTTTGTTGATGTTTGCCTCGTTTTGCTCGTTGTAGGTTTTGATATCGACTGCGCCGTCAAAAAGCCTTGTTAAAAATGTATATTTTAGTCTCTCTTTTTTGCTAAATGCGCATTTTGCGATGACTGGGCTTTGTTTTTCTTTGATCTTTCTGCCGTAGTCAAGTAGGTTAAAGGCATTTATCACAAGCTCGCCGTTTAAGAAGCTAAACGCCCCGCTACCAACGCCCACGTACTCTAAATTTGAGCCTACATATTCGTCGCGAAGCTCTGCACTTTTTTCATTTGAAAATGCCCAGGCGTTGCTTTGCTTATAGCCACCTTTAGCAAATTCACTCACGATGATCTCGTAAAATTCGCGCTCATTATCGACGTTTGAGATGCCTAGTGCGCGAGCGATGTTCTCTCTTGTTAGCTCTGATTTCATGAGCGGATAGAAGGTGATTTGCTGCGGGGAGATCGATTTTGCAGTGTTTATGTCATTTATTAGCTGCTCTTTTGTTTGATTTGGTAGGTTAAAGATGAGATCTAGGCTGATGACTGGTATCTTGCCGATAGCCTGCTCAAGCTTTCTTTTTGTCTCTTTGGCTGAGCCAAATTTATCGTATCTGCCAACTCTTTTTAATGTCTCATCATCAAAGCTTTGCACGCCAACGCTTAAGCGGTTGATGAGCCCATCAAAACGGCTTAGGCTCTCTGGCGAGATGTGATTTGGGTCGCTCTCTGCTGAGACATCCTCTATGCTAAAGAGATCTTTTGCGAGTTTTAGCGTTTTTTCAAGCTCTGGCTCGTTTATAAGCGTCGTGCCACCGCCCACATAAAGCGAGTCAAAGTCAAAGCCAGCCTCTTTTATCTGCCTCATCTCCTCGCGTAAATTTTCAAAGTAAATTTTCGCAAGCTCCTGCTCGTAGTGGTACTTATGAAACGAGCAATACGGGCAAAATGTGTGACAAAATGGCACGTGAGCGTATAGCATATACTTTTTGTCTTTTTTTGGAGTTTTGGTGTAAGTCGTGTTTAAAATGTCTATGTTAAATTCGTTGTATAGCGATTTTTGTATAGAATTATGAGCGTAATTTACAGCAAAACTCTCAATGATATTTTTAAAAATCATAATTAATCGCCTTAAATAAGTTAGTTTTAATTTAGTCCATTAGGATAGCCAAATTTTAATAAATTTAGCCTTGCATTAACGTAAATTTTGAGTAAAAAATGCAATCATTTTTTAAATTTTCTATTTTTACAAACCTGCGATTTTTACATATCTAGCTCGCTTTTGCTCTATAAATTTAAGCTTAGCCTACTTACTCTTTAACCCTTGAAATGACCTTACTTGAGTCAAGCTCAAATTTCTCTCCGTTTTTTGCCTGCAGATAGTAAAATTTACCGATATTGCAAAGTGATTTTATGCCATAAATTTTAACTGCTTTCTCATCTATCTCGCAAGGCATTTGCTCTTTGTCTTTTGCCTCACAAAGTGACTTTGGCAGGGCATTTAGCGCACTTTTATCTACAAGTAAAAATTTATAATCCACATCGCCTATGTTAAATATTTTGGCTGAGTATTTGACAAATAAAAGCGAGTTTGAAACTATCATAAGAATGATCGCAGTATAAAATATAAATGAAAAATCCCTAGTCTCTTTGATGCTCGCAACGCCCAGCATAAATGAGAGCATAAACGAGCAAAATAACATCCAAAGTGCAAAAAACTCACTAAAGTCACTTGAAACAATATTAAGTGCAATAAATAAAGCAACCACCAAGCAAGATAAAACTCCTATAGCCAAATTTGGTCTATCTTTAAAGAAAACTGCTAAATTTACCCCAGTGTAAGATAACAAAAGTAGCGATAAAATAGCGCCCCAGCCGTAGTTTAGCCTGAAAGCCGCAAAGGCCAAAATGGCAAAAGAGATGAGCGTTAAAATGTAGATGAAATTTGAGTTATAAAAAAACAGAAATTTTGGCTTTTTAAATTTATACTTTTTATCGTCTTTTTGGTATAAAAATGAGATAAAAACTAGAACCAATATCTCAAAAACGGTGACAAATGCAGTCGCACAAAAGAGCAAAATGCCTGTAAATATCATCTCCGCGCTATGTAAATTTGGAAAATATCGGGTCTCAAAGCCAAAATAATAAAAGTAGCAAAGCACGCTGATGATAGGCACGATAAAATTTGAGTGTTTAAAGAAAAAAGCAACACACTCTTTTATGAAATTTGCCTTTAATTTTGCCGAGTGCTCGCCCAAATGGCTCTCGAAAAACGAGTTTAAAAGTAGCTCATTTTTGACCTTTTCAAGCTCCTCTGGCTCTTTTGAGAGCGCCTTTTTGTAAATTTCGTAGTTTTGCTCGCCAAAGTCTTTTGTGATCTCATCTTTGATATCCAAAATGACAAGAGTGATCTGCTCTTTTATCTCGCCAAGCCTCTTTGAAACTTCAGCAAAATTTGTCCTATTTAGCCTATCAAAAAGGTCGTTTTCTTCGTTTAAAAGTGCGATCAAGCGCGCTTGTTTGCTGCTTCTTATCTCGCAGTTTGAAAAATTTGCCTTTAAGAAATTTACAAATTTTTTAGCGTTTTTAACGCTCTCATCTTTTTCATCTAAAATATCTTGGTAGTTCAAAATTTACCTTTCTAATATAGGACCTGGTGTTATTTTGCTGGCATCAAGTTTGAATTTAATCTTTTTATCTGTTACATTACCATCTGCTTCTAAATAATAAAATTTTCCAGGAGTTGAAAGTACTTTAATATTATAAATTTTTATAACATTTTTTGCTTCTTTTTCATTATAGTATGTCTTACTAGTATTGCAATCTTTGTTACAAATTTCTATTGGTAGTGCCTCTCTTATGCTTTTTTCAACAGTTAAATATTTATATTTAATATTTCCAAGATCAGAAATTTGGATAACCTTATCGCTAATTAGACAAACTAATATTAAATTAATAACAGCAAAAGCATAAAACCAAAATGCAAAATAATATAAATCTTTTTCTAGCAATAGAAAGAAAAGCAATATTATTGCCAATAGTATAAAAATAGATACTATAACTATGTTCTCTATAGAATCATTACTTACTCTACTATAAACTAATAAAAATATCACAAATGGGCTAAAGATAGATATAAAGCCATGAAAAGCTAGTAGCCAAAACTGCTCGCTTTTAAAAATCATTAATTTCTGACTCTTTGTTTTAAATAACAAACCAATATATATGAGAAAAATATCAATAATATAAAAAGAAACAAAACTTAGTTCTAAATTTTTTTAAATCCAACTAATGTCGTTTAATATCAAAACAATTAATGCTACAGATAAAATTATCGAAAGAAGAAAAACTGGCAAGATACCTTTAATATCTCGCATATAAAATACAACAGCCAACTGTAATATTGGCATAAGATATAATATAAATAGCAAACTAAGCCCTGCTAAAGCTAGCGAAACTAGAATCGAGAATATGTCACCACTTTCAGGCAATGGAATGTAACCTATGTTTCTATTAAGAACAAAATACATTATAAATGGCATTAAGCCAAGTAATGCTATTAGACTTTTGTAGTGTTTTTTTGCAAAATCTATTTTTTTAAAAATAAATTTGATTTTCTGCTGATCCCTATATTCATATCCAAATTTTTCTAGTGTAAACTTTGCTTCTTGACTATTTTGTTTTTCTAATAAAACAATTTGTCTGTAAATTTTCTCGTCAAGATTCTCTATGGATAGTGTTGATTCTTTATAATTATCATACTTTAATTCTAAGTATTTTTCTTTCTTCTCTGAAAGTAACTTAATTAAAGTTGAAATACCACTAGTTTGCAATGAAATGTCTTTGAGTTCTTTAATAAAATTGTCGCAATCTTTAATAACTCTATTTTTATCTTCAACCAATCTCTCAAAACTTTTCATATTTCAAACCTTTTTTGTTTAAAAATTCTTTGCCAACTATGCAAGCACCTTTGCAATGTGCTTCCAACCCAAATTTTCAGCAAATTCAGCCGCCGTTTTGCCACTTTTCGTGCGGGCATTTTTATTAGCGCCATATTTTAGCAAGAGATTTACAAGGTTTAAATTTCCAGCGATCGCCTCGTGATGAAGCTGTGTGTATCCAAACTCATCGGCGTCTGTAGCTATGCTTGGGTGCTCTTTTGCGTAGTTTTCAAACTGCTCGGTCATATTTTTACTCATCGGATGCTCTATCAAATTTTCTGGATGCTCTTTTTGCTCGTAAACTACCAAAATATCGTTAAAATCGCCAAAATCAAGCCCCCAAGCCGCGTCATGCTCGGCTAGCTCATCTTTTTGCATGCGTGAGCGCATCGCCTGCACGCTAAATCCGCCATATGCGCGCCCGCCAATGGCAAAGAGCCAGTCGCTCATCTCTTCTATCTTTGCGCTTACTTGATCGCCAACTTTCACGTTTTGCACTGTGTCTGGCTCATTTACGAGCGTGCCATATATCGTTTCGCCGTCAAATTCTACGTCGTTTATCCACATGTGTTCGCCCACCTCTTCGCCGTTTATGGTGTCAAGAAAGCAAATTTTTACCATCGCATAGTCAAGTGCTGGCACGATCCTGCGGCGCTCCCAGTAAAGCTCACGCCAAAAATACCTAAAACTCTCGCGAGCTTGCTCAAATGCGTGCTGCATGTAGTCTTCGTCATTGCTTACAAAATAGATCGGCATCTGCTCGCCAAGATCGACTTGCTTGCCAAAAATTTTCTTAAAAAAGCTCATTTTTTATCCTTAGTGAAATAAATTTAAGTGTAAATTTGCAAAAAACTGCCAAATTTAAAACGAAACCGGCCAAATTTTGAATGAAAAAACAGGCGACAGTTTTGCAAATTTAATGACAAAGCGAAACACAAAATATCGTGAGATGGATTTAAATGTTGCGACGAAAAATCAAGCATGCGCTAGGCACATAGCCTGCGGAGTGAGAATTTTTCTAGCTCATTTAAAGACACTCACGAGAAGCTGTTATTTTAGGTTTTTAAAGCTTATCGGAAGTTCTAAATTTAACCCCCTCACCAGCTTTATACACTCCTGCAGATCATCTATGCTTTTGCTTGTCACTCTGATCTCTTCGCCCCTGATCTGCGCGCTCACCTTGATCTTTGAGTCTTTGATCGCTTTGGTGATCTTTTTTGAGTTTTCGCCGTCAAGCGTGTCGTTTAGCTTTAGCGTCGCCTTTAAATTTCCACCGCTCGCTGGCTCTCTTTTTGTCTCGGTGATCGCAACTGGTGGGATATTTCGCTTGATAAGTTTTGAGATCACTATATCTTTTAGTGCGTCGATCTTGTTGTCGCTTGAGCTAAGAAGCGTGATAAATTTCTCTTTTTCATTTAGCTCCACTTCAGCCGCCAGCCCCTTAAAGTCATATCTAGCAGCGATCTCTTTTTTCGCCGTCTCAAGAGCGTTTTTAACCTCCATCATATCGACCGCTGCGCTTATATCAAAACTATGCTCAGTTGCCATTTTTATCCTTTCAAAAATTCTTTTATATTTTCCGCGATCATCGCTACGAGCCGCTCTCTAGCCTCAAAACTCGCCCACGCTACGTGCGGAGTGAGTATCAAATTTTCCTTATTTTTGATACGAAGTAGCGGATGATCCGCGCGCATGGGCTCGGTCTCCAGCACGTCCGAGGCAAATCGCAAATTCCGCCCATCTATCGCGCGGGCTACGGCGCTCTCATCCACGATGCCGCCGCGTCCGAAGTTCATCAGTATGGCGCCCTCTTTCATTAAATTTAACTCCCGCTCACCGATCAAATTTCGCGTTTTTTCATTTAGTGGAGCGTGGATACTCACGATGTCGCAGCCGCTTAGAAGCTCGCCCAAATTTAGCCTTTTAAACTCGGCGTTTGCGTTTGCACCACTAGTTGAGTAATAGCTCACTCTCGCGCCAAATGCCGCCGCTATGCGCGCCACGCCCCTGCCAATCTCGCCAAGCCCGATGACGCCAAAGCTCTTGCCCGCTATCTCGCCGATACTGCGGTCTAGATTCGTAAAAATTTCGCTCTTCGCCCACTCGCCGCTTTGCGTGTAATTATCGTAAAATTTGATGCGATTAGTCAGCGCAAAAAGGCAAGCAAACGTATGCTGCACGACGCTAGCGGTGGAGTAGCCCGCGACGTTTTTTACCGCGATACCTTTTGCCGCGGCGTACGCGAGATCGACGTTGTTCATGCCAGTTGCACTTATGCAGATTAGCTTTAAATTTGAAGCATCCATCACGGCTTTGTCGATGACGACCTTGTTCGTGATGACGACATCCGCGCCCTTTAGTCGCTCTATGCGCTCGGCCGCGGCGGTCGTCTCAAAGCTAACAAACTCGCCAAACTGCCCAAAAACATCCAAATTTACGTCGCTTCCAAGCGTCGCGGCATCGAGGCAGACTAATTTCATTTTGCATCCTTATTTGATAAAATGCCCCACGAATTTGGAGTAGTTATCTAAAATTTCGCCACCTCTACGGTATCCCAGCGCGCACGCCTCGTATGCGAAAAAGACGCCCGCTTGATAGCTATTTCCGGCGACGTCTTTATTAAATTCGTAAAATTCCTGATAGATCGCGCGGTTTTGGCCGTAGTCGCCGCCGTTTTGCGAGCTAATGCTACCGTCAGCCTCGATCACGCTCACGTTTGCGCCCTCTCGCCCAAAAACCGGCTTTTTCACGCACTTTTTGCCTGCGATCGGCTTGTCGCTAGCCTGCAGTAAAAGCGGGTGATTCGGATATAGATCCCATAAAATTTTCAAGATGCCTTTGCTTTGAAAAAGCAGTGTGTATGCGGGATTTAGGATGATGGCTTTTTGATTTTGGACGATGTTTTTTAGGATGATAGCTAGCTCGCCTTCCTCTATGGCGATGTCCTCCCACGGCACGAGCTTGAACCAGTACTCGTAGTTTTCGCCGTCGAAAAATACGCCCTCCTCGTCGTTAAATACGACCTCATCGACATAGGCAAACGCCGTGTGAAAGCCCGCCTCCTCGGCGATATATTGCAGTAGCTTCACGGTCTGCTCGTCCTCGCTACTGCCGGCCACCGAGCTAAATAAAATTTTCCAGCCCTCATAGTGCTCGTTAAAACTCTCAGTCTCCTCATCTAGCGTCACTAGGCGCTTGAAGTTTTGTTTTAGCGCGTCATAAAGGTCGTTAAACTGCGCACTCTCGTCCATGCGGTTAAACTTAAGCGCCGCCCACTGGATGATCGCCGTCTCAAACACGGCAGTCGGCGTGTCGGCGTTAAATTCGATCAGTTTTATCGGTTTGCCATCCAGCCCGCCTGCCAGGTCAAATCTACCGTAGAGGTGCCAGTGCACGTCGTTTTCCCAGCTTTCGCGCACGAGATCAACTAGATTAAACGGGATGCCGACCTCGTGATAGAGGTTGTTGTCGATGATGTGCTGAGCGGCTGCGACGAACATATCGTATAGCTCGTTTACGGCGTTATAATACGCCTCAGCCTGCGCCTCGCTAACCTCTACTAGCTCATCTGCTACGTAATCGCTGCCGTCCGGATCCGTGTGCCACGTAAAGCCGATCTCGCCTAAAAATTCGTTATTTAACGGGTTGATTTTTTTTAAATTTATCATTCTCAGCCTCCAAAACTTGAGCTCGAGCTTGAGCTTGATTTTGAGCTTGAGCTACTAGACCCGCCGAAAAATCCGCTCTTTCCGCCGCTTGATTTGCCCGCCGAGCTCGTAGCTTTTGCTTTGTTAAAGCTATCGACGCTCCTTGAGTAGGCGCTTGGGTTTTTATACGCGCTTTGGCGCTGCGACTGATAGCCCGGGTTGTTAAATAGCTTGTTACCGATCCAGCTGCCGATGATCGCGCCTGCAGCCGAGGCTAGAAGCGTCTCGCCAAGGCTCATACCGCCGCTTGAAAGTTGCGCGTTTTGAGCGTTTGGACTCGTCAAATTTGACGTTCCGGCGTCGATTTTAGCGTTTTCCTCGGCGATTAGCTTATCCATCTCCTCTTTGCTCAGCACGCGCTCGGTACCGTTGATGTCCTTTAGCACTACGCGCGTTTCGCTACTTGGGTACTCTTCTAGGACTTTATATTTGCCCGGAGCGGTTTCCTCGATGATGACGAATGCTCCCGTTTTTTGCGCCGCTTCGTTTAGTGCGCTACTTTCGCCGCCGTTATCGCTGCTACCGCAACCGGCCAGCCCGGCCGCTACCACCGCGCCAAAGCCGCCCACGGCAGCGTAGCTGGCTACTTTTTTGATATGCTTAAAAACTCTCATTTTTTATCTAGCTCCTTTGAAATTTTCTTGCTTTTGACCATTATCACGCCTTTTTTAAATTTGATAAATTTTGATTTTCCGATGTTTTTTATGATTTTATTTTGCGTTTTTTTGAGGCTCTTGCCGCTTAAATTTTGCGATTTTAAAAACTCAGCCAGGCTCGTCCATTTGCCCTCGTTTTCAGGCTTGCTCTCGACGAATTCGACGTCGATTGGGGCTACGTATTCGCCGTTTTGACGCGCTAGTAGCGGACGCTCGAGCATGCTTAGAAATCCCCTTAGTTTCTCGTCTCTTTCGCGGTAAATTTGAGCTATTTCAGTTTTATTGTTTAGTAAAATTTGCTCTTTTTCGCGAAAAAGCCTCTCTTTGTCGGCTTGCAAATTTTGATTTTGTTCTTTTAGTTCGCCAATTTGCGAGAGTAGAAATTCATTGACGTCAAATTCGCCAGCTTTCGCAGCTTTTTTTGACTCCGAGCTTTTAGCGGATTTTGAAGTTTTGGGCGCTGATTTGGGTGCGGCTTGGGGCTCGTAGCCGTCCAAAACCACGTATTTTACGCCGTCTTTTTCAAAGGTTTTTAGCGTTCCGCGACGAATGCGGTTGTAGACGGCTTCCTTGGTTACGCCTAAGATTTCCGCGGCCTCGCTCACGGGCACTTTGGACATATTTTTCCTTTGATCGTTAAATTTGGCGTAGATTATGGCAAATTTTGGCTTTGATGCGAGTTAAACGGGAGTTTGAAAAAAGAAAAGGCCGCCGAAGCGACCCTTTTGGTTAGAGCTTTGACTCGTAGCGTCTAAGCATATATAGACGTTTAAGCATTTTCTTGCGAGCCGCGATTTTTTGTTTTTTGCGGATCTCGGTCATAGGCTCGAAAAAGCGTCTTGCGCGAACTTCAGTCACGACAAGATTCCTGTCGGTTTGCTTTTTGAACTTTCTGTAAGCTTCGTCAAAAGACTCGTTAGGATGTACCTTGATACCAGGCAACGTCCTCACCACCTTTCAATTAAAATAGACGGCGATTATAGCAGAAATTTAGTAAATTTGAGAATTTATAAAAAATTAATCGCATTAAAACTATAATCTATCAAAAATTATCACTACTTTGTAATCAGGATGAATTATGACGAAAGAAGAATATAAAAATTATTTCAAATTTGCTAGCAAACGCTATATCGCCTACATCCTGATAACCTGTACCGCGCTGATTTTACCTTTTATATCTATCGGCGGAAATCAATTTTTCCTATTAAGCTTTGAGCGCAGCGAGCTGCATCTGTTTTTTGCTAAATTTAACGTTCAAGAGCTATTTTTGATGCCTTTCGTGCTCATCATTTTTTTTATTTTTATATTTTTTATGACGAATTTAGGCGGCCGCGTCTGGTGCGGCTGGAGCTGCCCGCAGACGATATTTCGCGCGATCTACCGCGACCTTATACAAACTAAAATTTTAAAAATCCGCAAAAGCGTCTCAAACAAACAAACAATTGCCGAGAGCGGCGTCAAAAACGCGCTAGCAGTCGCGATCTGGAGCGTTTTGGCTTTTATCGCGGCAGCGAATTTTCTCTGGTTTTTCGTCCCGCCGCAGGACTTTTTCGCTCAAATTTCAAATCCCGCCGAGCATAAAATTTTACTTGGAGCTTGGCTTGTTATCGCTGCGTTTTTGATATTTGACGTCGCGTTTTTGGGCGAAAACTTTTGCGTTTACGTCTGTCCGTACGCTAGAGTGCAGTCCGTGATGATCGATGCCGACAGCGTGCAGGTGATCTACGACGAGGCTCGCGGCGGTAAAATTTACGATGGTCAAACCAAACTCTGGAAAAAGCCGCCTGACCCGCAAAGCGAGTGCACCGGCTGCGAAGCCTGCGTGAAAATTTGCCCGACACACATCGACATCAGAAAAGGCATGCAGCTAGAGTGCATAAACTGCCTAGAGTGCGTGGATGCCTGTACAAAAACAATGTCGGGGCTAAATTTGCCTAGTCTAATTAGCTGGACTAGCTCAAATTCGCTAAAAACCAAGCAAAAAGTGCGGTATTTGCGCTTTAAAACAATCGGTTACTGCGCCGCCATCGCTATCGCCGCAACCGCGCTAACGCTAATGAGCGCCAAAAAAGAGAGCATGCTGCTAAACATAAACCGCACAAGCGAGCTGTATAAGGTAAATAAAAGCGGCCAGATCGAAAACGCATACGTATTTTTGTTTGAAAACACCGACGCGCACGCGCATGAGTTTTATTTTGACGTTAGCGCAGAGGAAGCTAAAGCGCCGATAAAAATCGAGCGCCCAAAGACTCAAATTTCGTTAAAAGCGGGCGAAAAAAAGAGAGTCGTAGTCGTGCTAAGCGCGCCTAAAGCGGCATTTACCGGTACAAATGAGCAAACAACGAAGATAGAAATCTCAGCCTACGCAGCGGATAACAAAGAAAAAATAAATGTTAAGAGGCGGACGATTTTTGCCCATCCAAGTGAGTAAAAAATTATTTTTTTATAGTATAATCATACTTTAAGATTTTTTAAAATTTGGGGGCTATAAAAATGGATACGAAACCGACGAAACGAAGCGCCGAGAGAAAAGAGAAATTCATCCAAGCCGGGCTTGAAATTTTCCTCGAAAACGGCTACGAAAACACGAGTTTAACGGATATCATCAAAAAAAGCGGCGGGTCGCTGGCTAGCATCTACAAATTTTTTGAAAATAAAGAAGGGCTCTTTCGCGCTATCGTAGAGCGCGGATTTGACGACTTTAGAATGCAGATAGACGAAAAAATCGATCTAAATTTGCCGCATAAGCTGGATGATTTTTTAACCAAATTTGCGATGATATTTTTCGACATCATCTGTGAAAAGAAAACCACGCTAATCTCAAGAGTGATGATGAGCGAAGGCGCAAAAAACGACGGCCTTTTAGGTAAAGAGTTTTTGGATCAAATTTTAAGCAAAATCGATAAAATTTTAATCGATTTTTTCGAGCGCGAAGATATAAGAGTCCAACTAAATCCATGTATCTCTCCTTACGTCGCAGCCAAGGCGTTTGCCGCAGTCGTTAGAGAGCCTTATCATTATAATGCCATTTTGCTAAACGAGGACATAACGCTAAGCGCAGAAGAGCGCGAAGAGCACGTAAAAACGCGCATAGATATGTTTTTGCACGGCGTAAAAAAACGCTAAATTCGCCCCTCAAAAATTTGACTTTTCATTTAAATAAGAGTAGAATAGCCAACTTTATTTGTAATAAATTTACATACCAAATTTTTGTATAATATCCCAAAAAAATTAAAGGCAAATTTATGAGAAATTTTAAAACCCTTTCGGTTTTGTTATTGGCGTCGTTGCTTTTTACGGCATGCTTTGATGGTAACGATAAAAAAAGCGCGGCCGCAGCCGGACAACAACGACAAATGCCGCCGTCAAAAGTCGATGTATTCGTAGCTAAAAAATCAGACGTGCCGATCAGCTTTGATTACACCGCGACCCTAACGAGCCAGCAAGACGTAATCATATATCCAAAAGTAAGCGGCACGGTAACCAAGCAGTTTTTTAAACCAGGCGACAACGTAAAAGCAGGCGACAAGCTGTTTTTGATAGATCCCGAAAAATACCAAGCCAGCTACGACGCGCTTGAGGCTGCTATCGGCGTAGCAAACGCAAATTTAAAAAATGCTCAGACCGAATTTAACAGAATTTCAAATTTATATAAGAAAAACGCCGTTTCGCAAAAAGAGTACGACGCGGCAGTTTCGGCGCTCGAGATCGCAAACGCAAATTTACTAAGCGCTAGAGCAAACGCTAAAAACGCCAAAATAGACCTAGGCTACACGAGTATCGCCGCGCCTTTTGACGGCGTTTTGGGCGATAACCTAGTAGACGTGGGCTCGCTAGTCGTAGCAAACACGACTCAGCTCGTGCGTCTAACCAAAATCAACCCGATCGAGGCGCACTTCCACATCTCCGACGTCGATAATCTAAACCGCGTCAAAATGCAAGAAAGCGGCCTCTGGGCGCAGACAAATTCGGAAGCCGTGCTAAAAGTCGGCCCGGGAGAGTTTAACGGCAAGGTAAATTTCATCGATAACGTCGTAAATACAAATATGGGCACCGTTTTAGCCAAGGCTGAATTTAACAACGACGAGGGCAAGCTGCTACCTGGCATGTTCGGCCACGTGACGATGGGCGGATTTTACCAAAAAGACGGATTTAAAATCCCTCAAGTAGCACTCCAACAAACCGACGTCAAGACCTACGTACTAGTCGTAGAGGACGGCAAAGTAGCCTCCAAAGACGTAAAAATCACCTATCAAACCAAAGACGCCGCAGTCGTTAGCGAGGGGTTAAACGAAAATGATAAAATCATCTTAAACAACTTCCTAAAAATCGGCGTAGGTGCACCCGTCGAGATAGACAAGGACCTAACCGCAAGCTTTGGCAAAGGTACAAATTTAGAGCCTAAAAACGAGCAAGAAAAGGCTAAGTGATGTTTTCTAAATTTTTTATAAATCGCCCGATATTCGCCACCGTCGTATCTATCATCATAGTTATCGCGGGTGCAATGGCGATAAAGGGGCTTCCCATCGAGGAGTATCCCAAGCTAACCCCGCCTCAAATTTCCGTTAGTGCCGTCTACACGGGCGCCGACGCTCAGACCATCTCCGACTCCGTAGCCAGCGCGATCGAGGACCAGATAAACGGCGTAGAAAACATGCTCTATATGCAAAGCACCTCAAGCTCGAGCGGTTCGCTAAATATCAACGTTTATTTTAAAATCGGTACCTCAGCCAAACAAGCCACGATCGACGTAAACAACCGCGTCCAGGCAGCGCTCTCAAGGCTACCTCAAGAGGTGCAAAATATGGGCGTGACCGTGCGCGAACGCAGCGGCTCGATCCTAGAGGTAGTCGGCTTTACGAGCTCAAACATGGACTTAGTCGAGCTGTATAACTACGTAAATTTAAACATCGCGGACGAGGTTAAAAGGGTTAACGGCGTAGGCGACACGGCGCTAATCGGTAGCAAAGAGTACTCGATGAGAATTTGGCTAAAACCAGACAAACTAGCCTACTACAAGCTAACTCCTAGCGACGTCATCGCTCAAGTAAAAATCCAAAACAGCCAATACGCCGCCGGTAAAATAGGCGAGCAGCCCTCAGACGGGGATAATCCTTACGTTTATTCCGTTCGCTCGGACGGCCGTCTAAAAAATGCCGCGCAGTTTGGCGATATAGTAATCAAAAGCGCCGACGGAGCGGTGCTAAAGCTAAAAGACGTAGCGACCGTGGAGCTAGGAGCGGCTAGCTACGCATCTGACTCGATGCTAAACGGTCAAGACTCTATACCGCTTTTAATCTTTATGCAAAATGACGCCAACGCCTTAGCCACGGCGCAAGCAGTAAATGCAAAGCTTGATGAGCTAAGTAAAAATTTCCCCGCAGGCTTTAAACACACGATCGCGTATAACCCGACCGAATTTATCGAAGTTTCTATCCAAGAGGTTATAAAAACTTTCATCGAGGCGATGATCCTAGTTATCATTGTTATGTATATGTTTTTAAAGAGCTTCCGCGCCACTATCATCCCGATACTAGCCGTTCCTGTGTCTATCATCGGCACGTTTGGCGGACTATACGCGATGGGATTTAGTATAAATTTGATTACGCTTTTTGCACTCATACTTGCCATCGGTATCGTCGTGGACGACGCCATCATCGTTATCGAAAACGTGGAGAGAATTTTACACGAGGATAAAAATATAACTGTCAAAGAAGCGACATATAAGGCGATGGAGGAGGTGCAAACGCCCGTCATCTCTATCGTTCTCGTTCTCTCGGCCGTTTTTATCCCCGTTTCTTTTATGGAGGGCTTTGTCGGCGTGATCCAGCGCCAGTTCGCGCTTACGCTCGTTACTTCAGTTTGTATCTCGGGCTTTGTGGCGCTTACGCTTACTCCTGCGCTTTGCGGCGTTATGCTAAAAAAACAAGAGAGCAAGCCGTTTTGGTTTGTGCAGAAATTTAACGACTTTTTCGACTGGAGTACGAAAATTTTCACTGCGGGCGTAGCAACGGTACTTCGCCACGTTATCATCAGCCTTATTTTGATAGGCATTATGGGTTTTGCGACTTATGAGCTGTTTAAAAAAGTCCCAAGCGGCCTCGTACCGTCCGAGGATAAAGGTGCGTTGATGGTTATCACTTCGCTACCGCCGTCGTCAAATATGCTAAAAACCAAAAAAGAAGTTCAAAATATCAACCAAGCTATCCTTAGCAACCCAAATGTCGAGTTTATGATGAGTTTTGCGGGATACGATATGCTTGCGGGCGCGCTTAGAGAAAATTCGGCCATCAGCTTTATCAAGCTAAAAGACTGGAGCGAGAGAAAAACGCCAGATAGCCAAGCAGACGCATTAACAGGGCCTTTTAACGGCATGCTTTGGGGCTCGAAGGAGTCGATGAGTTTTGTCGTAAACGTCCCGCCTATCATGGGTCTTTCGATGACGGGCGGCTTTGAGATGTATCTGCAAAACAAAAGCGGCAAAAGCTACGCCCAGATCGAAGCCGACGTGAAAAAAGTAGTCGCCGCGGCAAACGCTCGCCCGGATCTAACCAGCGTACGCTCGACGCTAGAAACTAATTACCGCCAGTTTAAAATCGACATCGATAGGCAAAAAGCCCAGATGTTTGGCGTGAGCGAGAGCGAAATATTTAGCGCGATAGGCTCGACTTTCGGTTCTTACTATATCAACGACTTTAGCCTTTTTGGCAAATCCTACCGCGTCTATGCCAGAGGCGAGGACGGTTTTAGAAACAATCCCGAAGATCTGCGTAAAATTTACGTCCGCTCAAGTGGCGGCGAGATGATACCGCTAAACTCCGTCGCCACCCTAACCAGAATTTTGGGTCCCGATATCGTGGATAGATTTAACCTTTTCCCGGCGGCTAAGATCCAAGGCGACCCGAAACCTGGCTACACGTCTGGAGACGCGATAAAAGCTATACAAGAGGTGGTCGAGCAGACGCTAAGCACTGAGGAATACTCCATCAGCTGGGCGGGCACCGCGTATCAGGAGGTTAGCTCGCAAGGCACGGGCTCTACGGCGTTTATATTCGGTATGATTTTCGTATTTTTGATCCTAGCGGCGCAGTATGAGCGCTGGCTCATCCCACTAGCCGTTATCACGGCCGTTCCGTTCGCGGTTTTTGGCTCACTAGTCGCTGTTTGGGCTAGAGGGCTAACAAACGACATTTACTTCCAGATCGGACTACTGCTTCTCATCGGTCTGTCTGCCAAAAACGCGATCCTCATCGTCGAATTTGCGATGCAAGAAAGACTAGCGGGCAAGAGCGTATTTGACGCTGCCGTTAATGCAGCCAGACTTCGCTTCCGCCCGATCGTCATGACCTCGCTCGCATTTACCTTGGGCGTTTTCCCGATGGTTATCAGTACGGGTGCTGGCGCTGCGTCTCGCCACTCGCTGGGCACGGGCGTGATCGGCGGTATGATAGCGGCCACTACGATAGCGATATTTTTCATACCGATGTTTTACTATCTGCTAGAAAAGCTAAACAACAAAGTCTGGGATAAAAAACCAAGCGGAGCACAGGAGGTCAAAAATGTATAAAATTTTAACTTTAGCCGCGGCGCTATTTTTAGCCGGTTGCTCGTTTCGACCCGAGATCCCCGAGGTTGATACGAAATTTGAATCTACGTATAAATTTGAAACTAGCGACATCAGAGACGAGTGGTGGAAGGAGTTTGGCGACGAAAATCTAAACGCCCTCGTAGCTAGCGCGCTAGAGAAAAACACCGACCTTCGCACGGCTTATTTAAATTTACAAAAAGCGGCCGCAAGCCTAGGCATCTCTGAGGCCGATCTTTTTCCTAGCGTAAATTTAAACGTCGGCTACACCAAAGCAAAAAGCAGCGGCGAGACCTACACCAAACAGCCCCAAACGCGCTACCGAAACTCTGAAATAAATTTAGGCCTTAGCTACGAGATAGATCTGTGGGGCAGAGTGCGAAACAGCGTCGAGTCGGCTAAAGCCAGTCTAAACGCGACCAAGCTCGACTACGCCACCGCGCGCCTTAGCATAAGCTCTAGTGTGGCTAAAAGCTACTTCGCGCTCGTGGCTCTAAATATGCGCGAAGCCGTGCTAAAAGACACGCTAAAAACCTACGAGGAGACGCTGGCGCTTCGCAAAACACAGCTTGATCTAGGCGGCATAAACGAAACGACCTATCTACAAAGCAAAGCGGCCGTCGAAAGCGCCAAAGTAAGCCTGCTAGAGGTGCAAACCTCGCTGTCTCAGGCTCTAACGTCATTAGCGATACTAACGGGTAAATCAAACGACGAGATCCTAAAAGGTTCCGTGCAGAGCGCTAAAATGCTACCTAAAGAGCCCGAAGTGAGTGCGGGCGTGAGCGCAGATATACTACTGCGAAGGAGCGACGTAGCTAAAGCCTACGCCGATCTAAACGCGACTAACGCGCTAATCGGCGTCGCAAAGGCCGATTATCTACCGTCCATCTCGCTAACGGGACTTTTTGGATTTTCCAGCGTGGATTTTGAAAATATATTTATCAGCAACGCAAACACGTGGAGCATAGGCGGATCTTTGGTGCAGAAAATTTTCGACTACGGCAGAACCAAAAACAACGTCCGCATAGCCGAAACTAACGAGCAAATCGCAGCCGTAGCCTACGAAGCGGCGGTCAAAAAGGCTCTGGGCGAGGTTAGAGACGCGCTAAACAACCGTAAAAACGCCAAACTAACGCTAAATCAAGTCAAAGAGCTCCTGCACTCGCAAGAAAAAATCTATAAGCTAGCCAAGGATCAGTTTGAAGAAGGCTACACGGGGCACCTGGAGCTACTCGACGCACAACGCAACCTACTCTCGGTTAGACTCCAAGACATCGCGGCAAATTTAAACCTCATCGACTCGGTCGTGGACGTATATAAGGCATTTGGTGGCGGATTTAGGGCCGAATAATTTTACTTTTGGGCGGAGATTCTCCGCCTCTTTCTTTTTGAATTTCTTTTTGCTTTTCGGTTTTAAATTTGACGCGGCCTTGGGTGCAAATTTAGATATTTAACCTGTTTATTGTCGTAACTTATTTTGCTTTTCGACTTTAAATTTTCAGATATTACTAAGAGATAAATTTGTATTTAAAGACGTAAATTTGTTTCAAATTTGAGCTATAGGCAAAGCTGTCAAATTCGCATCGCACTATCCAGTATGTACATTTTGCCAAATTTGCAAATTTACCGCTTCAAATTTAGCTCGGTCATACAATTTTGGCAAGTGGTGCCATGAATCATATTGCCGCAAATTTACGTTTTAAACTTTTAAATTTGCAACCCAGAAATTAGCGAAATTTGGAAAGAAACGACAACGCTACTCTAGATTTCGTTAAATTTTACTCTTTGTCCGTCAAAATTTGCACGATAGTTTCGGGCAAAACTTCATGCTCTATTGCGTGGATTTTTGCTTCAAATTCCTCAAGGCTCATCCCCGCGCTCTTTTCAAACGCGCGCTGAGCGATGATTTTGCCGCCGTCTAGCTCCTCGCTCACCCAGTGCACGCTCACGCCGCCCACCTTCATATCGCTCTCAAAGCTCTCTTTTATCGCGTGCGCGCCCTTAAAAAGCGGCAGTAGCGACGGGTGTAAATTTATCGCGCGAACTTGGCTTGTAAAAACGGGCGTGAGGATACGCATAAAGCCTGCAAGCACCGTTAAATCGACGTTTGCGTGCTTGATTTCCTCTACGACCGCGGCGTCAAATTCCTCTCTCGAGGTAAAATTAACGTGCTCGATGACGACGCTTTTTAGGCCGTATTTCGCGGCTTTTGCGATGCCGCCTGCGTTAGCTTTATTTGTTAGCGTTAGCGCGACTTCGATCCTAGTTTCGCCAAAAACTTTGCCGTGCAGCCCCTCTAAAATCGCCTCTAAATTCGAGCCGCCGCCGCTAAATAAAACCGCTATTTTTTTCGTAAGCATTTGAGTCCTTTGATGACGTCCGCGGCCGTGAGCGCGTAGTCGTTGATTTTGATTTTGCGAGCGGCTAGAGCGTGAGCTAGCGTACCCGAGATCGCGGCATTTAGCGGGCTATAACCCTGCGCGAGTAGCCCCGCAACGATACCGCTTAGCGCGTCTCCGCTACCGCCTTTTGCGAGCGCAGCGCTACCCTGCGTCATGACGTAGACCTCGCCGCCTTGTGCGATTAGGGTGTTTGCACCTTTTAACACAAGCACGCATTTAAAATTTCTACTAAAAACTTGAGCGAGTTTGAAGCGATTTTTTTGCACTTCGCCGGCATCAAATTTGCCCAGATTAGCAAGCCCTAGCAAGCTCGCAAACTCTTTTGGATGTGGCGTTATCACGACTTTTTCGCTGTTTAAAAGCCCAAGCGTGCGCGGCTCGTAGCAAAGATCGGCGTCGATAACGAGCGCATCTTTTGTTTTTAGCTCGCTAAAAAGCTCGTCTTTTTGCGCCTTACTAAGCTCGCCAAGCCCCATGCCGACGGCACCGACTCGCATTTTTGACGTTATGCGCGCGCTTTGCATCAAAACGGGCTCGAGGTCTAAATTTTCGCCCACGACGCTAACGAGTCCCGCACCGATAGTTAGTGCGGCAAGTCCCGCTATACGCGCCGCTCCGACCTTTTCGCCGCTAACGATAAACACGTGGCCAAAGTCGCCCTTGTTAGCGTTTTGCTTTACGCGAAACGGTAAATTTAAATCGCTCTTGCCAAGCTTATAAAAGCTCGTCTGCGTCTCGTAAAGCTCACGCGAGAAGCCTAAATTTGCGACTTTTACGCACCCGACGAAATCCTTTGCAAAATCGCTATAAAGCGCGAGTTTTAGCGCGCCCATCGTCACGGTCGTATCCGCCTTAAAGACCGCGCCTTGCGATAAACCGTTTTTATCGAGTCCGCTCGGGATGTCGCAGGCGAGCTTGTAGCCGGGTTTTGCGTTTAGTAGATTTATCAAATTTATCGTTCGCTCGTCTAGCTCGCGGCTAAGCCCCGTACCAAAAATCCCATCGATGATGCAGTCAAATTCGCCGCTTTCCGTCAAATTTGAGATCAAATTTACGCCGCATTTTAGCGCCCTAGTTAGCTCGGTTTTTGAGGTTTCGTTTTGTTTGTCGCTGGCTAAAAATGCGAAACAATCAAATTTGCCGCCCAAAAGTCTAAGCGCGGCGAGCACGTCTGCACCGTTGTTTCCGCTGCCGACTACGCCTAAAATTTTACCGCGCTTGGTCGATGATTTTTTAAACCTAGTTCGCACGACATTAGCTAACGCGTTAGCGGCGTTTTGCATCAAAACTTCGGTGCTAAGCCCAAACTCGCTCACGGCTCTAGCGTCAAGCTCCGCCGTATCCCAAAATAGCTTTTTCATGCGCCCTCCTGCTTCACTCGGTAGCTCAAAGCCTCCAAAATATGCGGCTTTTTGATTATGCGCGAGCCCTCGATGTCAGCGATCGTGCGGGCGACTTTTAGGGTTTTATTAATAGCGCGGCGGCTGAGTGAAAATCTCTGCGTCGCATTATCTAGCACGCCGCTCGCCTCGTCGTCGCAAATGCAAAATTTGGCTATCTCTTCGTCGTCAAGCTTGCCGTTTAGCTCGCTTTGAGAGCGCGAGATTTGCGCCTCAAATACGCGCAGCACGGTCTGCCACATCGATTCGCTCGTGACATCGCTCTTGTCGCTCGCGGCCACCTCATCCATCTGTACGTGAAGGTCGATGCGGTCTAGTATGGGTGCCGAAATACGCGATTTATAGCGCTTGATCTCGAGCTCCGAGCATTTGCACTCTAGATTTTTTGAGAGTAGATTACCGCATGGGCACGGGTTCATCGCGGCTACGAACATAAATTTGGTCTCATACGTGATTTTTGAGTTTACCCGCGAAATGTTGATTTTATAGTCCTCCAGCGGCTCGCGCAGGCTCTCTAAAATTTGCGGCGCAAAGTGCGGAAGCTCGTCGAAAAAAAGTATCCCGCCGTTGGCCAGCCCAACCTCGCCGATCCTAGCTGCGCTCGATCCGCCGCCAAATATCGAGCTGCGCGTGCTCGTATGATGGGGCGAACGAAAGGCGCGGAGTGCAGAAAATTCGCTCTCCTGTTGATTTAGCGAACTATAGGCGCAGCTGAGCAAAATTTCATCTAAGCTTTGCGGTGGCAAAATGTATCGCAGGCGCTTGGCGCTCATGCTTTTGCCGCATCCCGGGCTTCCCTCAAAGATAATATTATGCATACCGCAAGCGGCCACCAGGCAGGCTCTTTTTGCCCTACTCTGGCCTTTAACGTCGCTAAAATTTAGCTCGAAATTTTGATTTTTTACGAAGCTTTTTTCGCCGATTTTGATTAAATTTGAAAAAAGCGGATGAATGGCGCCGACTTTGCGCGAGGCGGCGAATTCGGGCTCGAGGAAAAATTTGATCGCCTCGGCCAAATTTGAAACGGCGTAAATTTCTAAATTCGGTATGGCGCCCGCTTTTTGCGCTATCTCTTGCGGGATCAGCACGCGAGAACTCGGCGCCTTCGCGCTCAAAAAAAGCAAGATAGAAAAAAGGCTCGCTGTACTTTTGACGCCGCCGTCTAGCCCCAGCTCGCCGAACACAAAAATCGGCTCAAAGTCGCGCTCTTTTTGCAAAGCAATTAAAAGCGCGATGGGTAGGTCGAAGTGGCTACCGGATTTTGGCATGTCGGATGGGGATAAATTTATGATGATTTTTTGCGCTGGAAAGGAGAAATTTAACGATAAAAGCGCTGATTTTACGCGCTCGGCACTCTCTTTTATCGAGGCTCCCGCAAGACCAACGATATTAAGTGCGGGCAAACCGCGATTAAAGCTGGACTCGACGTCCACAAGCCGCAATTCGTCATTATAAGTGGCGCATTTTAGGGCTTTCATGCGTTTTTTTGCTTTTTATACTCTTTGTCGAATTTTTTGCGTTTGTTGTAGCCGATACGCTCGATAAAAAGATGTCCGTCGAGATGATCCATCTCGTGCTGGATCGCGACCGACAAAAGCCCGTCCGCCTCGAGCTCTTGGCGCTTGCCGAAGCGGTCTTGATACTCAAGCGTTATAAACTCGGCTCTTTTTACGTCCTCGTAGTATCCAGGTACGCTTAGGCAGCCTTCTTGGTAGATTATCTCGCCCTCTTTGCGCAAAATTTTAGGATTTATGATTTCTAGCAGATCCTCTTTGCGCTGCTCTTTGCTCTCTTCGTCGACTAAATTTACGATCAAAATTCGCTTAGCCTCGCCCGTCTGGATAGCAGCTAGTCCGATGCCGTTTTTAGCGATCATAGTCTCATACATATCGTCTAAAAATTTATGCAAATTTTCGTCAAAAACTTTAACTTCAAGCGATTTGACGAAAAGTTTTTTGTTCGGATAGGTTAGGATTTCTAGTATCATTTTTCAGTCTTGTCCTCTAGTACCAAAAAGTGTTCGCCGTCTCTGCCGGTGTTTACAAGCGAATCAAGCGCCAAAGATAGCATCTCTTCGATAGTTTTTGTCATGTTTAGATCAAAAGTAACGACCTCCATATCAAACTCGTATTTCTCGCCGTTTAGCATAAAAGAAGTGTCGTAAAACATATCGGTTATACGTTTGCAGGCTTTTTGCGCGCCGCTTATGTCGGTATGTTTCATCAGCATAGCAAAACATCCTCCGCCGTAGTGCGACAAGATATCGCTGCGCCTCGATGTACGAAGCAACATGCGAGATATATTTTTTAAAACGGCCAACTTGCCTTTTGATCCGATACCGTCCAGCGCGCTATCCTTTGGTTTTAGTAGCATCACAGAGGATTTATAGTCGTATTTTTTTATATTTTCAGACTCGATACCGAGCGTCTTGAGGAAAAATTTTCTGTTATACACGTCAAATTTTTCATCATATATAGACTGCTCTTCAACTAGTTTGAAAACTTTTCCAATCTCCTCATAACTAGTTTTTATCACCTCAACGTGTTTATCCATTAGCGAATTTAGTCTATTTAGGTCTTCGTTAAAAGAGTTAAAGACGCTTTGTATCGTGATCAAATTTACATTTGGATCTAGGCTTTCCGAGCGTTTTTTGATGATAGTTTTTAAAACTCCCAAATTTTTATATATGAGAGCGACAGCTTGTAACATGCTTTTTATTTGCATAAAGCTATTTTTTACTTCGCGCTCTATATTTATTTGTCTATCGTCCTCGAGTCTGCCGACCTCGTCCTCGATCTTTATGATCTCGCCTACTTTTTTCTTAAACTCATCGGACTGTTTTTCGAGCATCTTTTCAAAAAAAACGGTGTAGTTTTTAGGGATTGACGGAATATTTTCCTCGGCTAACTCCCTAATGATAGCCTCAGAAAAGCTATAGATATTAAAACTACTATCTACAGCTTTTTCATCATCTTTTTTTACTACTTCGGTCTCGTTTTTTTTGTTATCCAACTTTATCAAAATCTACTCTTTACTTAAAGCTCTTCTCTAAAACTTTATCTATAAGCCCGTATTCTTTGGCTTCGGCAGAACTCATGAAAAAGTCCCTGTCGGTATCTTTTTGGATTTTGGCTAGTTTTTGACCCGTATTTTTAGCTAGGATAGCGTTTAAAATTTCTTTCATACGCAAGATTTCCTTCGCCTGGATCTCTATATCCGTCGCCTGTCCGCGCGCGCCGCCTAAAGGCTGGTGGATCATGATGCGCGAATTTGGCAACGCATAACGCTTGCCCTGCGCGCCGCAGCTAAGTAAAAACGCGCCCATAGACGCCGCCTGACCTATACAGATCGTGCAGACGTCGGGCTTGATGTAGTTCATCGTATCGTAAATGCTAAATCCGCTCGTTATCACGCCGCCAGGACTGTTTATATATAGATATATGTCTTTGTCCGGATCTTCAGCCTCTAAAAACAGCATCTGAGCCACGATCGCAGAGGCCATGCCGTCCTCGATCTCGCCGCTAAGCATTATTATGCGGTCTTTTAGCAGGCGCGAGTAGATGTCGTAGCTTCTCTCGCCCTTACTCGTACGCTCGATGACGTAGGGGATGTAGTAGCTCATTACTCCGCCTTTTTCTCTTTCTTATCGCTCTTTAGCGTAAACATCTCGTTAAATAGCTTCTCCTCGATCATCGACATTTTGATCGCAGGCAAAATTCCTTGGTTTTTGTAGTTTTCAAGGTGCTGCTTAGGATCTACGCCCGAGCGATACGCCTCGAAATACACCGCTTGGATCAGCTCTTGGTCGCTTACTTTGATATCTCTGCGGCGCGCTAGTTCGTCTATTATAAACGTTAGCTTCACACTTTTTACGGCGTCGTCGCGGTATGTCTCGCGCTGCTTAGTTAGAGCGTCTTTATCCTCTCTAAATTTGGCCATCTGCTCAGGCGTAAAGCTACTCCAAGCGCTGCGGAATTGCATATCCATCTCTTGCTCTACGATGTTTTTTGGCACATCGAAGTTAAATTTAGCCACGATCGCGTCGGCAAATTTAGGCTTTAGCTCCTCGTTTACGTTTTTAGCGTGCTTCTCGGCTTTAATCTGCTCTTTTAGTCTCTCTTCAAACAGCTCGACGCTTACCTTTTCCTCGCCCGGCATGATGCGTTTTAGCGTCTCTTCGTCGATCTCTTCAGGCACTTTTTTACCTTGGATTTCGTGTAGTTTTACTTTAAACGTCGCGTCTTTGCCCGCAAGGTGCGCGGCGCCGTACTCGGCCGGAAATTTAACCTTCACATCACGCTCTTCGCCAACTTTTAGCCCGATCATACCGTCCTCAAAGCCTGGTATAAACTGACCTGAGCCGATTTCTAGTAGGTAGTTTTCAGCTTTGCCGCCCTCAAAGGCAACGCCGTCTACGAAGCCCTCGAAGTCAAATTTAGCAAAATCGCCCTTTTCAAGTGCGGCTTTTTCTATTTTTTCTAGCGGAGCCATCATTTTCAAAATTTCATTTTTTCTCTCGTCGATCTCTTTTTTAGTTACGCGCGGAGTGGTGACGCTTTCTATCAGCTCCTCGTAGCCGTCGATGTTTATAACGGGTTTAAACGAAAGCTCGATCTCAGCGTCTATCTCGTTCTCGCTTCTATCAAATTTAGTCACGATCGGCTCGCCGATAACCTCTTCAAATTTTCTATTTAGCTCTTTTAGTCCAGCGTCTATCACGTCTTTTAGCGCGTCTTGCTCGGCATCGGCTGTTAGTTCTTTTTCGTAACGTTTTAGAACTACGTTCACGGGCACTTTGCCCGCTCTAAATCCGTCTATTTTCATATTTTTCGCAGCTTTTTTAGCAGCGTTTTCGAGTTTGGATTTTACGTCCGCGCTCGGTATTTTCGCACTTAGCGAAGCGTTTACGGCGTCGATCGCCTTGGTTTTGATTTGCATTAAATTCCTTTAAAAAATAAAAATTTCCTAGAGTGTAGCAAAATTTTCCTTATTCATAGTATAAATTTAAGCGCGCGAAAGGCGAATTTAAGTAAAATCGTTTATCAAAATTTAAATAGCGAAATGAATCAGGAACGCAAATGCAAGAAAATTTAAAAAATGAGAATTTAAAAAAAGAAAAGTTTGAAAGCTGCGTCGAGCAGATGCTAAATTTAGTCGGCGAAGACCCACACAGAGAGGGGCTGGTTAAAACTCCCGAGCGCGTTTTTAAAGCTTATGAGTTTTTAACGAGCGGCTACTCGCAAAACCCAAAAGTCGTACTAAACGACGCGCTATTTGACAGCTCGAATAACGAAATGGTGCTCGTGCGCGATATCGAATTTTACAGCCTTTGCGAGCATCATTTGTTGCCGTTTTTCGGGCGCGTGCACGTAGCCTACATCCCAAATCACAAGGTCGTGGGCCTTAGCAAAATCCCACGCATGGTAAATATATTTGCTCGCCGCCTGCAGATCCAAGAGCAGCTCACCGAGCAAATCGCCGAAGCTGTGCAAGACGTCATCAAGCCAAAAGGCGTGGGTGTCGTCATCGAGGCGCGCCACATGTGCGTGGAGATGCGAGGCGTGGGCAAGATCAACTCGACCACTACTACGTCGGCTCTGCGGGGCTGCTTTTTAAAGAGTAGCGAGACTAGACGCGAGTTTTTCTCCCTCATAAATTCGCACAAAGAAGTGAGATTTTAGTGAATTTAGATAGCTTAAAATCAAAGCTGGGGGCAAATTTATCTCTCTCTAGCGTCTTTGGCGTGATAGAACGAATTTCTGCTACGACGATAGAGATCTCTGGCCTTCGCCCCAGTATCGGCGACATCGTGCAAATTTGCGCTAAAGACAAGAGTAAAAGCGGGCTGGCGATGGTGACCGAGGTGCGGCAAAATACCGCGCTCATCTCGCCCTTTGGCTTTGTAGAAGGCTATAAGATCGGCGACTTCGTCTATCAAAGCGACCAAGGTATGAAAATCCCCGTCGGCGACGCTCTTTTGGGGCGCGTAGTGGATCCTTTTATGAATCCAAAAGACGGCAAAGGCGCGATCGCCGCGACCGAGTACGCTCCGATAATGCGCGCTCCGATCGATGCGATGAAGCGCGGACTAATAGATGAAATTTTTAGCGTCGGGGTTAAAAGCATAGACGGACTGCTAACCTGCGGTAAAGGCCAAAAACTTGGCATTTTCGCGGGCTCTGGCGTGGGTAAAAGTACACTTATGGGCATGATCGTCAAAAACTCGCAAGCTCCGATCAAGGTAGTCGCCCTAATCGGCGAGCGCGGCCGCGAGGTGCCGGAGTTTATCGAGAAAAATTTGCACGGCGATCTAAGCGGCACCGTCGTCATCGTAGCCACTAGCGACGATAGCCCGCTGATGCGAAAATACGGCGCCTTTTGCGCTATGAGCGTGGCAGAATACTTCAAAAACCAAGGCAAAGACGTGCTTTTCATCATGGATAGCGTGACGAGATTTGCCATGGCGCAACGAGAGATCGGGCTGGCGCTGGGCGAACCGCCGACGTCCAAGGGCTACCCGCCATCCGTACTCACCCTACTGCCTCAACTGATGGAGCGCGCGGGCAAAGAGGAAGGCAAGGGCAGCATAACGGCCTTTTTTACCGTGCTAGTCGACGGCGACGATATGAGCGATCCGATAGCCGACCAGAGCCGCTCGATCCTAGACGGCCACATCGTGCTTAGCCGCGAGATGACAGACTTTGGCATCTACCCGCCTATAAACATCCTAAACTCCGCCTCGCGCGTGATGAGCGACATCGCGAGCAAAGAGCACAGAGCAAACGCCGCCAAGCTAAAGCGCCTCTACTCGCTTCTAAAAGAAAACGAAGTCCTGCTACGCATCGGCGCGTATCAAAAGGGCAGCGACAAAGAGCTAGACCTCGCGATCTCGAAAAAAGAATTTATAGATAACTTCCTAAAACAAGACGCCGAAGAGGGCTTTAGCTTCGAGCAGACGCAGGAGCTGCTAAGCGGGATAAACTAGTCAAATTTAGGCTTTTCGGGCAAATTTGGTGCACGATTTATCCTGCCGGTTCTTAAATTTGACGAGTTAAATTTAAGCCAAATATTTTTATCGCGCGGCGCACAAAGGATCAAATTTGAGCAGAAACTACGACGAAAATCCGCTGATTTTACAGGACGATTTTTACCGCATCGCGGCCGGCTGCGCCTTCTTATTTAGCATCAATCTTCTTATGACGTTTTTTATATTTTTTAGCGGCATGGTAGATTGGCAAAGCGGCTCATTTTGGGAAGTTTTTAGGGCAGAGGCAATGCGAGACCCTAGGTTTGCTTCGATGTTTGGTAGCGGTATTCTTATGAATATTTTAGCCGCCGCCGACCTAATCAAAAAACTCAAAAATCCCTCGCTCGTTTACCTTTACGAAGATAAAATTTTCCAAACCAAAAAGGGAGTAACGATAAATTTGACGGATGTCCGCGAAATGCGAAAATCGCCCTATCAAATTTTAGGAACGATACCGAAAAATCCGCTTTCCTCGATAGTGATCCCGTTTATGTTCGTCTTGGCCGCATTTGTTTTTTATGCACTGATTTTTTTCGCCAAATGCGTGCTCAGAGCCTTTGACAAAGACGTAAATTTAAGCTACTTTTGCAACCTTGCCCTGTTTAGCCAAACGAGCGTTATAAATATTTATTTCATCTCAAAATCAGACTACGCCGCGGTGCGGGAGTATTTTAGGGCGAAACTGGGCTCCGATATCGCGGACGCGCATTGGACGATCAAATTTTACGATGCCAGAAACATTCAACAGATTTAAATTTGACGCCTGCTCTCGTCTTTATCACGCGTCAAATTTAACTGAGCAAAGATACAAATTTATCCCGAGTCGGTGCAAAATTTGGATTATTTTCGCCAAATTTTCACTCAAGATGCGAAAATTTTAATTTTTAAATTTTCTAAAACCTTAAGAAATCAAACTAAATTTAGGATATATTTTATCTTTTTATCTCAAATTTGACCGAAAGGACGATGTTTTGCTTATTTGATAAGGAAATTCAATATATAAACTCTATCAAAAACCGCTTAAATTTGAAAAAACTAAGCTAAAATTTTAATCAAAAATTTATAAAATTTGTTATATTATCGTCGCGAAAATAAAAGGGATAAAATATATCCTAATTGATAAAGGTCAAGCGTGAGAGTATATCTAGACAACAATGCCACGACGATGGTCGATCCCGAAGCTTTCGAGCTTATGAAGCCGTTTTTTTATGAAAAATACGGCAACCCAAACTCGCTTCATAAATTTGGCTCCGAGACGCACCCTGCGCTTCGCCGCGCGATGGATCAGCTCTATGCTGGCATAAACGCGAGCGATAACGACGATATCGTGGTAACAAGCTGTGCCACCGAGAGCAATAACTGGGTGGCTAAGGGTGTATTTTTCGATCATATATTAAATAAAGAAAAGGATCACGTCGTAATTAGCGCCGTCGAGCACCCGGCGATCTCGGCGACATTTGAGTTTCTCAAAAAATACGGCGTGCGCGTGAGCTACGTACCCGTAAACGAAAACGGCTTGCTCGATCCAAACGACCTAAGAAAGCTCATCGACGACAAAACCGCGCTCGTTAGCATCATGTGGGCAAATAACGAAACAGGCACTATTTTCCCGATAAAAGAGTGCGCGGCGATCGCTCACGAGCACGGTGCGCTATTTCACACCGATGCGACGCAAACCGTGGGCAAGATCAAGATAAACGTGCGCGAGATGGGCATGGACTTTATGAGCTTTTCGGCGCATAAATTTCACGGACCAAAGGGCGTAGGCGGCCTATACATCAAGGATTCGCAAAAGCTAACTAGTCTGCTTCACGGCGGCGAGCACATGGGCGGCAGACGTAGCGGAACGCTCGATGTCGCGGGTATCGTCGGTATGGCGCAAGCGCTGGAAAACAGCAACAAACTAATCGAGTTTGAAAATTTGCACGTTAGACGCCTGCGCGATAAGCTCGAGGATGCGCTGCTGCAGCTACCAGACGTCTCGGTCGTGGGGGAGCGCGCTCACAGGTTACCAAACACCATCCTGGCGGCCATAAAAGGCGTCGAGGGCGAGGCGATGCTATGGGATCTAAATCAGGCCGGTATCGCGGCATCTACAGGCTCGGCGTGCGCATCCGAGACACTAGAGAGCAACCCGATAATGGAAGCCATCGGAGCTAGTAGCGATCTGGCGCATACGGCGCTAAGACTGTCGCTGTCGAGGTTTAATACCGAAGAAGAGATCGACTACGCGATAGAGCATATCAAAAAGGCGGTGGTGAGGTTGCGAGCTATTTCAAGCACGTACGCTTACAACCCTAACGGCAAGTAACGGCTTGCCTTTTGAGCGCCTTTGAATGAGTTTAAAATTTTCGCCCTGTGGCAGACTATATGTCTAGCCTTGGGACGGAAATTTCAGCACAACATTCAAATTCATCTCAAAACAAGCGTAGCGTTTTTGCGAAGCAAAATGTTTCTACAAAATACTTCGCCTTAATGTTTTGCGGTCAAATTTGAAGTTAAATTTAATTGAAATTTGAGCCTAAAAAGTCCAAATTTGAGTTAAATTTAAAAGGAAGCAGGCGGCAGTATTTTTGGTTTAGACGAGGCAAAATCGACCGAAGCAAGGGCGCGGACTAGTCGTCCGTAACCGCAGCTGAGCGAGATTTTAACGAAGTATAAAGCAAAAAGACAACGCCTCTAAAAAGGAAATAAAATGGCAAAAAATAATTTAATAGGCGGCTCCATCTGGGACGAATACTCCCAAAACGTCCAAGACCGCATGAACAACCCCAAATTTATGGGCGAGATCACCGAGGACGAGGCAAAAGCAAGAGGCGGTAAGCTCATCGTGGCGGACTTTGGCGCAGAGAGCTGCGGCGACGCAGTGAGGCTATATTGGCTCGTAGACGAGAAAACCGACCGCATTATGGACGCTAAATTTAAAAGCTTTGGCTGCGGCACGGCAGTGGCGAGCTCTGATACGATGGCTGAGCTTTGCGTCGGCAAGACCGTGGACGAAGCGGTCAAAATCACCAACATCGACGTGGAAAAAGCCATGCGCGATACCCCGGACGTCCCTGCCGTCCCGCCGCAAAAGATGCACTGCTCGGTCATGGCCTACGACGTCATCAAGGCCGCCGCAGCGCAGTACAAGGGCGTGGATCCTGAGCATTTCGAAGACGAGATCATCGTGTGCGAGTGCGCGCGCGTGAGCCTAGGCACGATCAAAGAGGTCATCCGCCTAAACGACCTACACACGGTCGAGGAGATCACGCAATACACCAAAGCAGGCGCCTTTTGCAAGTCCTGCGTGCGCCCGGGCGGACACGAAAAGCGCGAGTATTATCTCGTGGACATCCTCGCAGACACCAGAGCCGAGATGGAGCAGGAGAAAAAGCAGGCCGTCATCGACGCGCAGGTTTCTGGCAAATTTGACGACGTGAGCTTTGAGAGCATGACTGTCGTGGGCCAGCTAAAGGCCATCGAAAGCGTCATCGATAGAGAGATCCGCCCAATGCTGATGATGGACGGCGGCGACATGGAGATCCTCGATCTACAAAAAGACGCCGAGGGTAAATTTGACGTCTATATCCGCTATATGGGTGCTTGTAGCGGCTGCGCTAGCGGTGCGACCGGCACGCTATACGCGATCGAAAACGTGCTTCAAGAAAACCTCAGCCCAAATATCCGCGTCCTACCTATCTGATTTGCTTTAGACGGCAAATTTGACGCGACTTAGGGCTCAAATTTGATTAAATTCGGGCGGTTAATTTAGCCGCCCTGCTCTATTTTCACTCAAATTTAACCCAAAAAATGTTTGTCCCGAATTTCAACTTACGAAATTAAATTTTTCTACTTCATTTATCAAAATACCTAAAATTCCGATAATCGTTAATGTATGCGTTTTTAGTAATAAAGTTAAATTTTTGCATATTCGTTTTTTAAGTTTTATAAAAGTTTAAGTTGTTAATATTCGTCCAGATTTTAATACAAAATCAAATTTAATCACAAAGGAAAACGCAATGTTTAGCGCAAGAAATCAACTAGCCGCACAAATCACAGAGGTAAGAGAGGGAGCGGTAAACTCTCTAATCGTAGCAAAATTGCAAGGCGGAGAGACCGTAAAAGCAACCGTAACCGTAGATAGCCAAAAGGCTCTAGATCTAGTAGCGGGTAAAAAGGTGGTTTATCTATTTAAGGCTTCTTCTATCATAGTAGCTAAAGGCGATAACGGTCTAAAGCTAAGCGCTACTAACCAACTAAAAGGTAAGGTAGTAAAAGTAGTAGAGGGCGCAGTAAACGCTGAAGTAGATATCGAGATAGCAGGTGGCGATAAGCTAAGCGCTATCATCACTAACGAATCTGCTAAAAATCTAGCTCTAAAAGCGGGCGATGAAGTAACTGCTATAATCAAAGCTAGCCACATCATCATAGGTGCTTAATTCTTTTACATAGCGAGCGCTTTATGGCGCTCGCTGAATTTTAAATTTGATCCGAATTCACCTTCGCTTTTTATTCAAATTTCACTTAAAATACCAAATCTATCCGCTCAAATTTAACCCCTGATTTTTCTTATTTAGTGCTTGTTTGTTCTTTATTTTTTCTTAAATATTTTGAAATATAATTCGCCTAATCATTATCAATATTAAGGAGAAAATTTTGAACGCTCACTGCAAATTTATAGGCTTATCTATGTGCCTTGCTTGCTCGCTCTACGCAGTCGATGCAAACCTCGGCGAGGTCACCGCATACGGTAAAGCCGACCTATCGACGACCGAGGGTACGGGCTCGTATACGACGGGAAATATGAGCACCGCCACGGGTCTAAATCTCAGTATCCGCGAGACTCCGCAATCAGTCTCCGTTGTCTCAAATCAGCTCATCAAAGACCTAAATTTAAAAGACGTCGATACGGCGATGAACTACGCGAGCGGCATCACGCTTTATCGCGACAGCGGGCGCGACCGCATCGTCTCTAGAGGATTTAACATCGACAACATCCAAGAAGACGGCGTCGCATCCTCAGTATCTATCACGGCTCAAGGTACACTTGGATTTTCAAAAGAATTTACGGATCTCGAGTTTTACGACCGCGTCGAGGTACTACGCGGCGTAGCGGGACTTACGCAGAGTAACGGCGAACCTGGTGGCACGGTAAATCTAGTCCGCAAGCGCCCCGGCGACGAGCTTGGAATAAATCTAGGGCTAAGTATGGGCAGCTGGAACAACTACAGAGGCTCGTTTGACGTAACCAACGCGCTAAACACAGACGGCACGATCCGCGGTAGACTAATCGGAATCCTAAACAAAACAGGCTCGTTTAAAAACCACAAAAACGGTCACCGAGAGGCGCTGGGCAGTACGCTTGAGTTTGATCTCACTGATAAAACGATGCTAACTACCGGCCTCATCTGGCAAAGAACGATCGGCGTCTACGATATCTACGGCGTACCGGCTAGCGATGCTGGCGGCAATCTTTTAAATTTGAGCCGCAAAAGCTATTTCGGTTCGAGCTGGGATAAAAGCGAATACGAGAAATTTAACGCCTTTACTGAGCTTTCGCATCAACTTAGCGACGATACGAAAATCTACGCCAAACTAAACTACACTAAAAGCGAAGGTATGTTTAAATTTGGCGCGATGGGCGGCACGAACCCATATAACGTCGCGATCGCAAGACCGACGCACAACTTGAGATTTAGAAAATACGACAATGAATCGGACGAGGTAAATTTGCAAATCGGCGCGGACGGCAAATACGAGCTTTTTGGGCGTAAGCACGAGTTTTTCGTAAACGGCTCGCTCTCTCGCGAGAAATTTACACGCCACGACAAATGGGCGCCAAACGCCAGCCTAAGCTCGCTTGGTATCGGGCTATATAACTGGAACGGCGCCGCGATAGCCGAGCCAAACTGGGACGGTAGCACGATAACGGATGACGACCTATACACGACTAAAATTTACCAGCGAGCATTTGGTATCGGCACGAGATATAACTTCACGGATGATTGGCACTTGCTAGTAGGCGGCAGATTTACCAGCGTAAAATACGACAAAAAATGGGACGACCTCAAAAACCACACGAGTAAAAAGACGCTAGATCTCACCAAAAATCATTTCGCGCCTTATGCGGGTCTTACTTGGGATTTTGCTAAAAATCACAGCTGGTATGTTAGCTACGCAGAGATCTTTAAGCCTCAAAGCGCGACGGACGCGAACAAAAACATCCTAAAACCGATCGTAGGCTACAACGTAGAAACCGGCGTAAAATCAGAGTACTTTGATGGCGCGCTAAACACAGCAGTCGCGCTATTTCAGGTAGTACAAGAAAACAGAGCCATCCAAGATCCGCTAAATACCGCCAACAGCATCGCCGAGGGCAAGGTGCGAAGCCGCGGCCTAGATCTTGAAATTTCAGGCGCGCTAACGGATAGGTGGAACCTCTTTGCTGGCTATACGTTTAACAAAAGCGTCTATATGAAAAGCGAGAAAAAGACCTCTACAAACGTAAACTACGACAAAGGCGCGAACGCAAAATCCTACGTACCTAAGCACTTGTTTAAAATTTACACCAGCTACGAGATACCGTTTTCTAGCAGCCAAAAGCTAAGCTTTGGCACCGGAGTTAGATGGCAGAGCGCGACTTCGGGCTTTTATCAAAACGTAGCCTACGTAGCGCCTACGCAAAAAGCATACGCGCTTTGGGATGCGAACGTAAACTACTTTTTCAACAAAAATTTCAGCCTCGGACTCGCGGTCAAAAACATAACCGACAAAAAGTATTTTATGAATACGCAAAACAGAACCGCCGGCATGAACAACTTCTACGGCGATCCGCGAAATTTCACGCTGACGTTTAACTATACGTATTAAAGAACTTTGCGGGATCAAATTTGCGTAAATTTCAGCTTTTTCGAAGCGGTAAATAAACATACCGCTTCGCGTTTTAAATTTGAACAAAGCAGGCCAAATTTAGGCTAATTTGCGCCGCATAAAAATCTCTGAACGTAAATTTATCGCTCGTAGCAGAGCGCAAAAACCAAACAAAAAGGCTAAATTTGCAGATTTTAAAGAAATTTTTCATCATCGCGAGCTGGTTTTGGACGGGTAAGCGCTCGCTAGTGGCGTGGGCGATGCTGGCCGTGACACTGGGGGCTAGCCTAGCCATCGTCAAGGTCGCGACGCTAATGAACGCTTGGGATAAAAAATTTTACGACGCGATCGAGAAATTTGAAAAAGATCTCATGCTCCCGCTTGTGGGCGAATTTCTCGCCTATACCGCCGTTATCGTGCTTTTTATCGTGATAGGAAACTGGTTTAAAAAGCTGCTCGTGATCTCGTGGCGCGAGAACCTAAGCGAAGAGATGGAAAATCTATGGCTAAAAAACGCAAATTTCTACCGATTGTCCGGCGCCGCTGGCTTTGATAACCCGGACCAGCGTATCGCCGAGGACAGCCTCCTGCTCGCCGACAAAAGCGTAAATCTCATAAAATCCATGGTTTATAACCTCTCCAAGCTTTTTGCTTTCACATTTATTCTTTGGGAAGCATCGAAGGTACTGCACTTTAGCGCGTTTGGCCGCGAGTTTGCGATAGAAGGCTTTTTGGTCTACGTCGCGCTCGTTTATACGCTTTTTAGCTCGCTAATAACCCACCTCATCGGCCGTAGCTTAAAGCGCCTAAACTACAAAAAACAGCAGGTTGAGGCCGACTACCGTGTAAATCTACTAATCACCCGCGAAAACGCTGAAGCCGTCGCGCTAATGAATGGTGCCGGCGCTGAAAAATCGCGCTTTAGAGCGAGTTTTAGCGAGGTCGTGCGCAACTGGCGTGTCATCATGAACGCCGAGTTTCGCCTAGAGTGCTTTTCGGCTAGCTACTTAAAAATCACGAATCTAATCCCCATTTTCGCCTGTTTGCCGCTTTATTTCGCGCGGGCGATGACGTTTGGCGACATGATGCGGGCGCGCTCGGCGTTTTATAGCGTGCAGGACGGCTTTGCGTGGTTTATGGACTACTATAAGCAGATCATGGAGTGGGCCGCGAGCGTGGAGCGCGTGTATAAATTCGTCGAGATCGCGCAGGCAGCGGACTCCAAGGTCAAATTTGGCGCTAAATTTAGCGGACAAAACAGCAACCTTGACGGAGTGAGCGAATCCGCCCAGGTAACGGCGGCAAATTTGGCGCAGGATAAATTTAAGAGCGTTAAATTTGACGAGAGTGGCGAACAAAACGAGCTAAAGTGCTCAAATTTGCAAATTTTTACCCCAAGCGGCGAAAAGCTGGTATGCGGGCTAAATTTAAACGTAAAAAGCGGCGAATGGACGCTACTGCGCGGAGCTAGCGGAACGGGCAAAAGCAGCGTGTTTAGGTATATCGCGGGCATCTGGGATCACGGCTCGGGTGAGGTTTGCGTGCCGTGCGGGACTATGGTCGTGCCGCAAAAGCCGTTTTTAGCGTGCATGAGCCTAAGGCGGCTTATCGCGTATCCTAGCGACTTACAAAGCGCAGACGCCGATTTTGAGGGGATCTTACGACGAGTGCGGCTAGAGAAATTTACCCCCGAGCTAGACGAAATCAAAGACTGGGGCAAGACTTTAAGCGGAGGCGAGGCGCAAAGGCTTGCATTTGCGAGGGTTTATTTTATGCAGCCTGTGTTTTTGCTGCTTGACGAGGCAACCTCGGCGCTTGATAGCGCACTGGCAAAAGAGCTTTTAACCGCCCTGAAGCGCGACTTTCCGCACCTTGGCGTACTCATGATCACGCACCAAGAGGAGCTTAAATTTATTTTTGACAAGGTTATCAATATCGGTCCTGTCAAGCAAATATAACCATCTACAGTTCAAATGAAGCAAGCTTGGCTTTACAAAAAAACGATAAAATTTTATACAAATTTATTAACAGAAGAAAAAATGAAAAAGATTTTATTTTCATTGGCTTTGGGTGCATTCGTGCTGGTCGGTTGCGGAAGCGACGAGGCAAAAACGCCTGAGGAATTAGGTGAAAAAGTCGTTAAAACCTTCAAAAATAATCCAGTCGATATGGCGTTTTTAGTTAAAACTGATAGCAAAGACGAGCAAGATAAAATAGCCAAAAAAATAGAAAAAGAGCTAGAAAATATTAAATCAGATAAGATACTTGATGCCTCTGTTTATAAAATAAACATGATAGACCATAAGCATGCCGAGCTTGTAATTGAAATAAAATTTGCAAGCGGAGAGAGAGCTCGTAAATATGCGATTGAAAAATTTGACGAGATTTGGTATTTAAAAAATCCACTTTAAAAAATTAATTCGGGAGCCAAATTGCTCCCAAAAATTATTTTAAAGCAACCTTTGCTTTTTAAGTCGTACGATAAAGCGTGAATAGCTAATGTTGTTTAGGCAGTATGCAACATTTATGGGCACTATCTGCAAGTGCGGCGGAAGTCGCTTTTATTGCGACGAGTTGACGTCGGCTGAGCTTGCTAGGATTGCGCCAAAATATAGTCCAAATAATCCCGCCAAAAAGTAAAACGTTAAAAGTTATGATTAAAATTGCGGTTATTTTTGAAATTTGAGCCCTTTCAAAAATATAAATTTAGCCGCCGTCTCGCTCGCGCCGAGCTCACGCTGCTTTTATGCCGCCGTTAAATTTAGCGCCTTTAAATTTTAGTTCGCCGCAAAATCTCTTGCCAAATTTCGCCTCGACGATGAGAACCAGCACGAAAAATATCTTTTCGTCATTTAAAAAAGCGATTTGGCGAAGGGTTTGATCGGCACTGTTAAATTTAACGCCGTTTTCGCGCAAGGTGCGGCAAAACTCGGCCTCGTCAAAGCCTAGTTTTTGCGAGATCTCAGCGATCGTGTATGGCTCGAGCGATGCGATGATGCGGTCCATGTTGCACATGCTCGGGTTTTTGCGGCGCGTGAGGATGTCTATGAATTCGTTTGCGAGCTTGATGAGCTTTTTCTTGCGATTTATCACATGCAAAACGGCTGCAAGCGCAACCAAAAAGCCCGCAAATTTATGCGCGCTCATCCAAAATTCGCCGTACCTTCCGAGCGCAAAATTTAGCCCCGAAAATGCGAGCAAACTAAGCCCCAAGATCAGCGCGCAAACCAGGCAAAATTTATAAACGATCTCAAATTTGAGCATAAAATCTCCTAAAATATATTTTTGAAATTATACATTTTTTAATATAAGGCATATTTTAAGGACAAATTTAGTCCTTTTATTGATATACATCATTTTTGCGCAAATTTATTTTGGATAAACTTTGTCCGAATTTTTCAAAAGGAGACAAAGTATGCGTGAATACAAGAAGTATTGGTGGGCGCTGGTGGCTGTCGTCACCATCGCTTTCGGGATACTGGGCTACTACGGCGTAGAGGTTTACCGCGAAGCGCCGCCCGTGGTGAGTTTTGCCGATAAAAACGGCAAAATCGTAATCGAGCAAGAGCAAATTTACAAAGGCCAGGAAGCCTGGCAAAGCATCGGCGGTATGCAGGTGGGCTCGGTGTGGGGACACGGAGCGTATCAGGCGCCTGACTGGACGGCTGATTGGCTACATAAAGAGCTAGTCGCGTTTATGGATATCAAGGCCGCTCAGCTTTACGGAGCCAAATTTGACGCTCTAAGCACCGAACAGCAAGCTAACATCAAAGCTCTAACAAAAAGCGAATACCGCACGAATACGCTAAAAAACGGCGTTATAACGATCAGCGACGAGAGGATCGCCGCGGCAAAGGTAGTACGTGACGAGTATAACGGACTTTTTGGTAACGACCCAAAATACCAAAAGCTACGCGAAAACTACGCGATGAAAAACAACACGCTGGCCAAAGAGGAAAACCGCGAGCAGCTAAATGATTTCTTCTTCTGGGCGACCTGGGCTACGGCGACAAATCGCCCAAATAGCGAGGCTACATACACGAACAACTGGCCGCACGAACCGCTCATAGATAACATCCCGACGCAAGAAAACGTATTTTGGACGATTATTAGCGTTACGATTTTGGTTGCGGGCGTTGGCCTCTTAGTTTGGTTTTCAAATTTCTACGGAGAAAAAGATCACGAAAGGCTCGCTCCTATCGATGCCGATCCGCTCTCAAGGCTAAATTTGACTCCGTCTCAAAAGGCGCTTGGCAAGTACCTTTTTGTAGCGCTCGCGCTTTTTGTTTTCCAGATCATGATAGGCGGCTTTGTAGCGCACTACACGGTCGAGGGGCAGGAGTTTTACGGTATAAATTTATCCGAGCATATCCCGTACTCTTTAGCGCGCACTTGGCACATCCAGGCGAGCATTTTCTGGATCGCGACGGGCTTTTTGGCGGCTGGACTTTTCCTGGCGCCTATCATCAACGGCGGCAAGGATCCTAAATTTCAAAAACTAGGCGTGGATCTGCTATTTTACGCGCTACTTTTCCTAGTCGTGGGTAGCTTTATCGGCGAATACATGGCGATAGCGGGCAAGATGGACGCTAGCCTGAGCTTTTGGCTGGGACACCAAGGATACGAGTATATCGAGCTTGGCAGGGTTTGGCAGCTTATTTTGTTTGTCGGTCTTGTTATCTGGATGGCGCTCGTGCTTCGCGGCTTTGTGGGCGGATTTAAGGCTGATGGCGATAAAAACCTGCTAGCTATATTTACGGCTTCTGCTATCGCGGTGGGACTTTTCTACGGCGCGGGACTATTTTACGGACAAAGAAGCCCGCTACCGGTGATGGAGTACTGGCGCTGGTGGGTCGTTCACCTTTGGGTCGAGGGCTTTTTCGAGGTATTTGCGACCGCGTCGCTTGCATTCGTGTTTGCATCTTTGGGTCTAGTGGGCAAAAAATTTGCGACTTACTCAACCTTGGCAAGTGCTAGCTTGTTTTTGATCGGCGGTATCCCAGGCACCTTCCACCACCTTTATTTTGCGGGAACAACCACTCCGATCATGGCTGTGGGCGCTAGCTTTTCCGCGCTTGAGGTCGTACCTTTGGTGCTTCTTGGAGCAGAGGCGTTTCATCAGTATTCGCTTCAGTTTGCGCAAAGCTGGGCGAAAAATCTCAAATGGCCGCTTTACTGCTTTATTGCGGTGGCATTTTGGAATATGCTAGGAGCCGGCGTGTTTGGCTTCCTTATCAACCCGCCGCTATTTTTGTTCTACATCCAGGGACTAAACACCACTTCGGTGCACGGACACGCAGCGCTGTTTGGCGTTTACGGCTTTTTGGCGCTAGGTTTTGTTTGGCTCGTCGCGCTTTATCTTTTCAAAGGGCAAGAATTTAACGACAAGCTGATGAAAGTAGGCTTTTGGTCGCTAAACGCGGGACTAATGCTGATGATCGTAGCATCGCTGCTTCCGATCGGTCTTTATCAAGCGGTCGCTGCGATAGATGTGGGCATGTGGTACGCTAGAAGCGCGGAGTTCCTGCAAATGGATCACTTGCAAAATTTACGCTGGCTAAGGATGATCGGCGATACGATCTTTATCATCGGCGGCGTTTGCTTCTTTATCCAGATTCTTAAATTTATCGCGGGAAGCTGCGGCTGCAAGGCTAAAGCCTAACCGCCTAAGCCCCTACTTTAGGGGCTTAGCTTCTTCTAAACTTCTATCTTGTACAATTCGCCCCAAAAGGACGAAAATGCAAAAATTCAAAAAATACTTTCAAATTTCCATCATTACCTTTCTGTTTGCCCTGCACGCCTTAGCGTTTGCGGCGATAAACTACGCTTTTCCGCACTACGACGAGGTGATCATCACGGGCGGCGAGGTCAAGCGCATGGACAAAGACGGCTTTATCGACGCGCAAAATCCCGCCGACGGCCCGACGCGCGACGTGTATTTTATCTACACGCGGGAGTTAAACGGCACGAAGGTGATGCCGTATCGCAACGAGGATACGGGCTGGGGCTTGCCGCTTTATTTTAAATTTAACTCCGCCGACGTCCAAGCTGCCGCGCAAAGTCTAGTGGGCGAAGGCAGGGCGCAGATCAAATACTACGGCTGGCGCATCGCGATGTTTGATATGTTTAGAAACGCCGTTTCCGTTAAAAAGCTAAAAGAGGGCGAGACCCGTGCAAATCCTATTTTTAGCTATATATTTTACGCTTTGACTGCGGTTTCGTTTGTGGTTTGCGCCGCTTTTGTTAGAAGAAAATTTAAAGACGAGCCAAGCTCAAATTTATAATCCAAGCTAAATTTGAGCGGCTTTTCGTCGCCTCGCTCAAATTTGACTAGGCAGTAGCGGTAAATTTGACGTAAAATTTGAGGCCAAAGAAGATACGAGCTTTGTGCTCTAATAAACGAAAATTTAAAAAAGAATTTTTATTTTCAGGCGGGATTATTTTTGGTTATCGTTTTGCTCGGATTTTTGGTAGTTTGGATGCAGGAGTAGTCAAATTTGAGCGGGCAAATTTGACTAAGACGAGCTAAATTTAACGACACAAAGCCGCCGCGCGTTTTACTCCTCGATATTGCTCGGCGAGATCGGCTTACCCAGCAAAAACCCTTGCGCGTATTTGATGCCAAATTTCTTTATCTCGGCGAGGATTTCCTCTGAGCTTACAAACTCTGCCACGACGTTATAGCCTTGTCTTCCGGCAAAGTCGATGATAGTTTGCAGTAGATACCTAGCGTTTTTGTCGTACGGCAGCTTTTTGATGATCGAGCCATCGATCTTGATCGTGTCGATATCAAGCTCCAAGATACGGTAGTAGTTAGAGTAGCCGCTACCGAAATCATCGATCGAGATTTTGCAGTCGTAAGTGCGGATCTTGTTGATGAAGTCATTTACGATCTTGTAATCATCCACGCCCTCGCTCTCTAATATCTCAAAATACACGTGCTCAGGCCTTGAGCAGACACGTAGCTTTTTCTCTATAAGATCCCTTATGCTCTCGTTTGCGATATCGCTGCTAGAAAGGTTCATAGAAAAGCTCGTGTTTGTAAATTTCTCCACGAGTCTAAATACGTGCTCGACGACCTTTTTGGTGATATCGTTATAAAGCGAAATTTTCTTTGCTATGTCCAAAAACTCGCCCGGATAGCGGATCTTGCCGTTTTCGTCGATAAGGCGCACGAGCACTTCGTAGTATTTGACTCGAGCCGTTTCGCCAGATACGTCGTAGATCGGCTGGCACTCGACGATCACGGTATCGTTATATAGCGCGTTTTCGATGGTGCGCGACATGACTTGGTTGTGATAATACTGCTGTTCGATGTGACTATTTTCAGTATAAAACTGCGCCGTTTCGCCATTTTGTTTAGCTTCATGGTGAGCTAACATAGCCTGTGTTAGGCGGTTTGTTTGGGGCGTATCTTGAGGCATGCTAACGCCTATGGTTATTTTGATATTAGGGATAAATTCCTTTGCGCCTTCAACTGTAATATAAAGGTTATTAGCCTTAAAATAATCAATAAATCTGCGCACCGCCAAATACGCATCATCGCCGCAATACCAAATACAAAACTCGTCAAACTGTACCCTGTAAATATCTGCGTCCATTTTATAAGTATCGATGCAAAGCTGAAGCGTCGCCGCAAATGAAGCAATGATGGCGTCCACGGTCTTTGTTTTGTAAAAAAATCGAAAATCCATAAAGTTGTTGATGTTTATGTAGATGATCATGCCGCCCGAGCCCTGCTCCATCCTTTGCGTTAGAGCAAAGTAGCTGCCAAGCCCCGTTAACTTGTCTTTTAACGCTTCGTTTTGTAGCTCTTTGTTTTTGTTTTCGAGCTCTTTTGTCATCGCGATCTCTTTGGTTTTATCAAATTTGATCGACATATAGCCGTCTTTGTCGCCACTTTCGTTAAAGAGCGGAGAAAAAATTACCTGTTCATAGATTAGCTCGCCGCTTTTTGTTTTACTGACTAGTTCGTCGGCTCGCCAAATTTGATCCGCTTCTATGGTTTTTAGCATATCTTGATAAAATTCATCGGGGTGCAGGCGAGACTTTATAATGTTTATGTTTTTATCTTTTAACTCTTCAAATTTATATCCGAAATTTTGCTCGAAAATTTTATTTACGTATTTTACTTTTCTATTGAGATCGGTAAAAGTTATGGCATTAAAGCTATTATCTACGGCTTGCTCGAAACGATTTAGTAGCCTAATATTGTTTCTAGCTCTGACGTAAGATACATAGATAAAAACTGACGCCAGCGCAAATAACGCAAACACCAATACTATCGTCTCGCGCAAATTTGACAATACGTTTTGTATATAGCGTTCATTGCCTTTTTTTAGATTATATAGTTTTTTATTGATTTCAAGAGAATTTATACGGCTATAAATTTCTTGTACTTGTTCGTAACAACTGAGTAATTTTTGTACGTCGGCTAAAAATCCAGCGTCGCTTTTGCTCAACTTCGGCTCTTTTAAATACTCGTTTAAAAGCTTCCTAGGTCCTTTTAGGTCAATGTTTAAATCGTACCTAAACATCAAAATTTGCGGCATAAGTTTGTTAAAATAAAGTCCGTCTAGAGCTTCAAATTTCAAAATTATCTCGTCGTAAATAAGTTTCGCCATTGTCGTCGCGGAGTTAAATTTATCCGTTAGATCGACTCTCTTTTCAACCGCGTTTTCCAATTCGCTAAAAGTTTTTTCGTTTAGCGCAAGTTTTTCAAATGATATTAGATTACTCCCGTCAAGCTTACTAAGACCATCTTTCAACTCCGCCGTATAGCGCGCCACTGCATCATAGTCGGCTTCCAGGAGGCTTTTATCAAATAAAAAATTTACCTCGCTATTGGCATCCATCATATTCTCGATAGTACCCTTCCATTCATACGCCGTTACCAAATCCTTGGTAGCCTTATATGTCATAATCGTACCGAAAAATGCGATACAAACGATGATAAAAAACAAAATTTTATGGAAGATTATCTTGTGTTTCATTTTAAAATTTCCGGTTTTTCGCCGCTTAAAGTCAGCAAAAATTTATAAAGTAAAAGCGTCTGATCGTCGCTTAAATCGTAGTTTATATACTTTTTAGCAATAAATTTAATCGAATCCTTGAGGCTCGCTATCTCTCCACTATAAAGATAAGGCGCAGTTTTTTCGATATTTCGTAAGCTAGGCACTTTGTAGCGCGCCGTCTTATTGTCTTCGTTAAATTTTGGATCATAGTAGATGTTGGCGCCTAAATTTACGCCGCTGTGGCAGTTTATGCAACCGATGGTTTTAAATAGTTCAAATCCGCGTTTTTCCTCGTCATTAAAAACGCTCTCGTTGCCGCTGATAAATTTATCAAATTTGGCGTTTGGCGTGATGAGGGCTTTTTCAAAATTTACCAGCGCATCGATGATACCCTCAAAGCTTACCCCATCCTCATAAAGCTCTTCAAATTTATTCCTATAAACGGAGTTTTGATTTACCTTTTGGACTAGAAATTTCGGCTCGCTAGCAAGCTCGTTTTCACTAATCAGACTTCGCTCTACTTGTGCCGCTAAGTCTTTTATCTCTCCGTTCTTAAAAAAGATAAAATTTAACGCCGAATTTAGCGCGGTAGGCGGGCTAATTTCCTCGTCGGCGGAGATTTTTACGTTTTTTTTACTCGTGCCGCTTAAGTCCCAGTAAAGATTATGGCATTTCTCGCAAGATAGCGTTCCGCTCAGGCTTATCGAGGCATCGAAAAACAGCTCCTTGCCTAGCCTGGCTTTTTGTTCGTCAAATTTTAGTTGAGTGACGGGCGATAAAACGTGCGAAGCGGCGAAAGCTTGAACGCAAAAGAAGCATAAAACGCACGAAAATATCTGCAAAAACGCTCGCGACAACTAAAATCCTTTTTAAATTTTAAATAAATAAAGCGATTATATCTTAAAAAACTAAAAGCTTCATTGAAGAGACGATTTTTTCCGTCACGAAGCCGTCCTGCGCGATGCTTTCTAGCCGCGATCTGACAGCATTTTCATCGTGCGTAAAATTTGCTATCTGTAAATGCCAAAGCGCGTTTTGCGTCATCTCTTCAAGCGTGCGTTTTTGCTCGCGAGACTCCTCGAGCACGCAGGAGTTGAAAGCGATATTTTCTCGGCGCAAGTACTCTTCGAAAAAATTTGCCTTTTCTTTAAAGCACCCTCTGTGCGAGCCTTCGTAAAAAAGCTCTAAAACGCTTGAATATCGCGGTTTGTTCCACCAAAGATAGACCCTTTTTTCGCCCAAATTTATAAATTTTACAAAATCCTCCTCATCCGCGATCGCAGGGCTCATCGTGCTAAAAGCCACGTCGTAGACGCGGTTTGGGTTAAAGTTTTTAAAATCGCTTTGTACGGCGGTTAAATTTGAAATATTAAATTTCGCCGCGTCTTCAACCATGACTTTTAGCATCTCGCCTGAGATATCCATGCCTGTTATCTCGCGGCAAATTTGCGCCAAAAACAGCGTATGCACGCCCGTGCCGCAGCCTATATCAACGACGCTTTTGCCCTCAAATTTGACGCCAAACTCGGCGATCTTAGCGTAAAGCCCTCTATGAAAAACGCTAGGCTCGCCCGTAAATCTCGAATAGCTCGCCGCCTTTTTGTCCCACATCTCTTTCATTTTGTTTGCCTTTAAATTTTTGCTACAATTTTAGCGTTTTTAGGAGCGAAAATGAAAATTTTTTACTACGAATTTACCGTGGGCGAGGATGCCATCGACGTGAACCATCACGCAAATAACGCTCACTATGTGATTTGGATGCAAGAAGCGGCCAACGCGCACTCAAACGCCGTGGGCGACCTCATCGAGACCAATCTCGCGCAAAACCGCACGTGGATGGTGCGCAGGCATGAGATAGACTATCTGGGGCAGCTATTTTTGGGCGATAAAGTGAGCGTGAAAACATGGACGCAGCCCGAAAAAAGAAGCTGCTCCAAGCGTTTTTACGAGTTTAGCAAGGACGGCGTACTGGTCGCTAGCGCGGTGACGACTTACGTGTTTTTTGATCTTGCGCGCGGTCGTCCGATCGCGATACCGCCGGAGATCGCAAAGCTTTATGAGGATTAGTTTTGTAGCGCCCGCGTCAAATTTGAGTTTTAAATTTTGGCGAAACCAATCGCTTTAAATTTGCGGCAAAATTTGCTCGACAAGCGGATTTAAGCTGCAAATTTACCATCAAATTTGAGCGTAAATTTTAAAAACACTCGTCGCAAACGCCCTTAACCACGACGCTTTTGACGTGATTTTGTTTTAGGCGCGGCATGTCGATATTGGTCATCTTGTGGCAGACGTCGCAGACGAAATACGCCTTTGCTCCGCTTTCAAGCTCGTAGAAATTCTTGCGGTTATTTTCGCTTTTTAGCACGATGCCCTTAGTCTCAAAAAGGTCCATACAGCGGTAAAACGTGGTTTTGTTTGCATCGATTTGGGCTAAAATTTCATCATAGCTAAGCGGTGCGGCGGCGGCGTGTAAAATGTGTAAGATCTCTAGTCTAAGCGGAGTGATTTTGATATCATTTTTCGTTAAAAGCTCCTCAAAACCGGCTTTTTCTTCCAAATTTTCGCTCATATTTTTCCTCCGCGTTAAGAATTTTAGGGTATTATACCCTGAGAAAAATTAATTTGCAACTAAGTTGCTTTTGATATAATTTCGCCCAAATTTTAACACGGAAAGGATAAAAATGAGAAAAATTTTCGCGTTTTTATGTTTGGGCTTAGTCGCGCTATACGCCAAAGGACAAGTTAGCGTCAGTATTTTGCCGCAGCAGTATTTCGTCAAGCAAATCGCGGGCGACGCGGTCGAGGTAAACGTAATGGTAGGCAAAGGAGCCGATCCGCACACGTACGAACCAAAGCCAAAACAGATGACCGCGCTTGAAAAAAGCGATCTATATTTTGCTATAGGGATCGAGTTTGAGGAGGCTTGGCTGCCGAAATTTCAAAAATCTTATCCAAACCTTAAAATCATAAAAACCGATGAGGGCGTAGAAAAGATCAAATTTGAAGGTCACCACGAGCATGCGGGCCACGATCATCATGACGCCAAGCACGAACACGCTCATCACGAGCATAAACACGAGCATGCGGGCCACGATCACGAGCATCACCACGGCGAATTTGACCCGCACATCTGGCTAGATCCCGTTTCTGTTAAAATCCAAGCTAAAAATATCGCCGCCGCGCTAAGCGAAAAATATCCTGAGAACAAGGCGCTTTTTGAAGCGAATTTGGCCAAATTTGAAGCCCAGCTTGACGAGCTTGACGGCTTTATCAAAAGCACTCTAGCAAACGTTAAAAACCGCGAATTTATCGTATATCACCCGTCTTGGGGTTACTTTGCTAAGCGCTACGACCTAGAGCAAATCGCGATCGAAGTGGATGGCAAAGAACCAAAACCGGCCGAGCTAAAAGAGCTTATCGAAGAGGCCAAAGAGCACGGCGTGAAGGTCATTTTCGTCGCTCCGCAGTTTTCTAAAAAAGCCGCTCAAACCATCGCCAAAGAAAGCGGTGCTAGCGTCGTAGAGATCGATCAACTGCCGCTTGATTGGGACGCCGAGCTACGCAAAACGGCGCAAATTTTTGCAAAGAGCCTGTAAATGAAATTTGGACGCATACTCGCTATTTTCGCGCTTTTTGCGTCCTTTTTTAGCTTTGCGCACGCTTGCGCTCTGTGTTCGCTTTACACTCCGACCGCGCACGCCTCGGTCAAATTTGACGTCCAAGGCGATATGATAAAAACAGCCGTCGTAACCTGGACGTTTTCTGAAAATTTCACCGAACTCACGCTGCAAAGCTACGACGAAAATGCCGACAAAGCGCTTAGCAAAAACGAAGCGTGGAAGGTGCAAAAATCCCTGCTCGACTACATCGTGCCGCGCGGGTATCTAACGAGCGTAGGCTACTACGACGGCGCCGGCGAGACCGTAAATCTGCACGCCAAAACGCTCTCGCAGCGGGTTTATCTGGATGAGGGCAGGCTAAATTTCGAGTATATTTTAGAGCTAAATTTAGCAGTCAAGGACGGCCGCGTCGTCACGGTCGAGGTTTTTGACCACGAGGGATTTTTTAACTTTAAAATAAGCTCGCCCGAGCCATACGCGCTCACCGATAAAATTTATCTCGTGCCAAACGTAAATTTGAGCACGGCGTTTTTTGAAATGACTTCAAAAGCGCCCAAAATAGAGCCTGCAAAGCCCGAGCTTAGCTCGCTAGTTAAGGCGCAAAGTAAGCAAAATTTAGAGCAAATCGACGCCGAGGATAGGGCGAAATTTGACTCCGTTTCAGGGATGAGCCTTCAGTTTTTAGAGCGATTAAAAGAGCTCATTAAGATAAATAGCGCCGAGCTAAACACGCTAAATTTCGCCCTGCTGGCTGCGGTTAGCTTTTTTTATGGATTTTTGCATGCCGCGGGTCCGGGTCATGCTAAGATGCTAACGGCTAGCTACTTCATCGCAAACGGCGGCAGCTACTCGCGCGCGCTGGTTTTTGCGATGAAGGTCGGGTTCGCGCACGTGGCGGGGGCGTTTTTACTCGTGCTTTTTAGCTACGTTTTTTTAAACGCGTTTTTGACGGACAAGGTCAGCGACATAGCGGGCGCGATGACGAAAATCTCGGCCGTAGCGATCGTTTGCGTGAGCCTTTATATGATCTACGCTAAGCTTAAAAAAACGGCGCTAAAGCCTAAATTTAGCTTTGCTAGCGCGTCTGTTTCGGACAAAAAAGGCGCAAATGGAGCGAGTAAAGTTTTTGGCTCAAATTTAAACTCCGCGTCAAATTTAGGCTTAAATTCCGTCAAATTTAGCCCTGCTGCCCACGAGAGCGAATGTGGCTGCGCAGCCTGTAGGGCTTCTACCGAGGCGCCAAAGACCGCTAGCGAGTGGCTCGTGGTGCTAGCGGGCTCTCTCGTACCGTGTCCGGGTACGCTGCTAGTTTTCGTGCTAGCATTTAGCCTAAACAGCTACGCGGCCGGGCTTGCTAGTGGCGTGTTTATGGGGCTTGGCATGGGTGCGGTGATATTTCTAGCGGCCGTTTGCGGCTTTAAGCTAAAAGGCGCGATGAGATTTCGCGCGCTGCGGACTTGCTGCGAGTTTGCCGCGCTTTTTGTGATGCTGGGGCTTGGCGTTTTTATGTTTTATATTTCGGGTAAGGTGAGCGTTTTATGAGCGACATTTCGGTGCGAAATTTGAGCTTTGGTTACGATGAAAACCTCGTGTTTGACGGTATAAATTTAGAATACGATTGCAAGGATTTCCTAGCTATCATCGGCCCAAACGGCGGCGGCAAAAGTACGCTTTTAAAGCTGATGCTAGGGCTAAACAAGCCAAGCGGCGGGACGATCGAGGTGTTTGGCCAGGAGCCCGCTAGCGTGAGCAAGGCCGTGGGCTACGTCCCGCAAAATATCCCGATAAATCAAAGCTTCCCGATGCGCGTGCTCGAGGTTGTTTTGATGGGGCGGATAGATAAAAAGCTGTTTGGATTTTACGGTAAGGACGATAAGATAGAGGCCGAGGCGGCGCTGGAGCGCGTCGGGATGGGAGAATTTACACGGCGAAAGATCGGCGATCTAAGCGGCGGCCAGCGCCAACGCGTCTATATCGCGCGCGCGCTTTGCGCGAAGGCAAAGATTTTGATGCTAGACGAACCAACCGCCAGCATCGATACGAAAGGCCAGGCGGACGTTTATAAGCTGCTAAAACAGATAAACGAGGACGGCACGGGCGTCGTGCTCATCAGCCACGACGTAAATTTGACGCTAAATTTCGCCACCAAAGTCGCCTACGTCAATCACGATCTTTTCATGCATGAGATCTCGCACGGCTCCAAGCAGGATTTTATCGAGCATTTGGCGAGCGAGCATAGGCATTTTTGCGATGTGGAGGTGGCGCTCAAGGAGTGCGGCTGCGGAAAACATTAAATTTAGCGGCGGCTTGGCTTGTTCCTTTATACGTCGTTGGAAATTTCACCGAAGCTCAGTTACATACTATATGTATGCGCCCTCGCTCGGCTCATTTCCGCCTCGTCTAAAGAAAAAATACGGCGCCTTATTGTTTTACGCTCAAATTTGCAAACTTGAGTCGCCGAGACCCACACCACAAAAATGCAAATTTAAAAAACGTGCGGCGCGACAGCGCCAAATAAACCTGCACGCAGTGCAGCAACATCTCACGTGCAGTGGGGCAGGTGGGGGTTTGGGGGCGGAAGGGGCGACGCTTCGTAAGTAGAAACCCCTTCCGCCTCCCAAGAAAAAAAGAAAAACTAAAAATTTTTAGAGAACGCTAAATTTAACCAAACCAAATTTAGAATCTTAAAGGTGCGGGTCTCGGCGAGAAACGCCAAAAACGCCGAAAAAAGTAAAAAAAGGAAACAAATGCTAGAAGCTCTTAGCTTAAATTTTATGCAAAACGCCCTGCTGGCGGGCATCCTCGTTAGCATCGCCTGCGGCGTGATCGGCACGCTCACGGTCATAAACCGCATGGTTTTCATCGCGGGCGGCATCGCTCACGGCGCATACGGCGGGCTTGGCATCGCGTTTTATTTTTCGCTCGAGCCGCTGCTTGGAGCGAGCCTGTTTTCCGTATTTTTGGCGCTACTCATCGCCACGATCACGCTCAAAGATAAAAGCAAGATGGACTCCGTTATCGGTGCGCTGTGGGCGTTTGGCATGGCGTTTGGCATCATCCTCACCGACCTAACGCCCGGCTACAACGTCGATCTCATGAGCTATCTTTTCGGCTCGATTTTGGCCGTGCCACAGGGCGATCTTCTTTTCATGACGGTCGCAAACTGCGTCATACTCGCGTCCGTCGCGCTATTTTACCGCCAGTTTGAGGCGCTTAGCTTTGACGCGGAGTTTGCCAGGCTGCGCGGCGTGAAAACAACGCTGCTCTACTACGCACTAACGTGCATGATGGCGCTAAGCGTCGTGATGACGATACGCGCGGTCGGACTCATCCTGGTTATCGCGCTGCTCACGATCCCGCCCTATATCGCAGGCGTGGTCTCGAGCCGTCTGGGCACGATGATGCTAAACGCCGCGCTCATCTCGGCCGCGTTTTGCGTGAGCGGGCTGTGGCTAAGCTTTGAGGCGAATTTAACCAGCGGTGCTAGTATCATCCTCATCGCTTCGGTTTGCTTTTTTATATTTACGGCGGTAAAAAGGCGGTAGGCTCGGCGTTTTTGGGTTAAATTTGATCAAATTTAACTCGTAGTCTGCGGCGTAAATTTGACCTCAAATTTACGATGACACAGGCAAATTGACCCCGCAAATCTAAATCAGAAAAATTCCTTCTCCAAAGGTTGCATCGCGTTGCCGTCTGCGTCGAAAAGCACCCGCCCGCAGACCTCGCAAACCTCGTCTCTTGGCGACGGCTCGTCCGCATCCAGCTGCCACGCGGACATCTCGCCGCACTCGCAGTTTATGACGTAAAGGATCTGCCTTTTGCGGCGCTTGCCCCACGGCACGATATCCCAAAATAGCTCCTCGCGCTTTGCCATTTTCTTAAAGTCTTTTTCGGCGTCCTTGTGTGCTATGAGTAGGTAATAAGCGTCGTTATGCAGATCCAAAGTAAATAGCCTAAAATCGCTCTTTTTGAGCGCTTTTTGAAACTCGTTCATCAAAAATAGGCTCGCATCGCCGCGCTCGAAACCCTCTTTTTTTGCTTCTTTTTCGAGCCTTGCGTAAATTTTATCGCAGTCTAGTGACACGCCACTTTGCAGCGCATCAAGCCTAGAGCTGATAAATTTGCCTACATCGCCCGTCTCGTCCTCGCCGGCCCAGTCAAGTATCCAAATAAGCCCTTTTCCGATAAGCGCGTTTAAGAACTCGTTATCGTCCATCTCGCCCGTTTTCTCAAAACCGCCCGTTTCGCCCGCCGTCAAATGCTTTAGGACGCAGCACTGATCTTTCGTCATTTTCGCTCCTTTGATTAGATTCGTCAAATTTAGCCGCCTTTACGAGCCGGCTACTCGCGATTTTTTATTTTTATAGTAGCTGCCCACCTCGCTAACGACGATACCAAAGAGTATGAGTCCGGCTCCTGCTATCTGCACGCCGCTTAGTATCTCGCCGCCAAAAAAATACCCAACAACCCCAGCACTTACCGGCTCAAAGGTAAAGATGAGCGAGGTTTTAACGGGCGTCGTGTAGCGCTGCGCCGCCGTCTGTACGAAAAACGCCAAAACCGTCGCAAACACTGACGTTACAGCAACTGCGACAAAAAACGCCTCGTCTAAAACGGGTACGACGCCTCTAGGCTCGAAAATCTGCGCCGCAACAAAACAAAGCGCCGCCACGACCGCAAACTGCGCGCTCACCATCCAGTATAGCTCGCACCTTCGCACCAAAACGCCCGTGAAAATGATATGTAGCGCAAAACCTAGCGCGCAAACGACACTAAGCCCCTCCCCCGCGCCAAAACCAAGCTCGCTGCCCGTTAGAAAATAAAGCCCCGCAGCCGATAAAAACGCGCCAATAAAGGCATAAACTACGACCTTTTGTCCAAAAAACGCGAGCGCGATAAATGGCGTAAAGACGGCGTTTAGCCCCGTGATAAAGGCGACGGTGGAACTTGGGGTGTATTTGAGAGCAAAGGTCTGAAGCGTAAAGGCCGCAAACAAAAGCGCGCCTAAAAATGCGCCAAATCTTAATGAATTGCGGTCGATTTTTCGCGTAAATTTGAGGCTTATGAGCGCCATCAGCGCGGCCGCGATCAAAAACCTCCAAAACAAAAGCGTAAAAACTCCGTTTGTCTTTAGCGTTTGCGCCATCGGCAAAAACGTCACGCCCCAGACCACCGCGATCACGAACAGCGCGAGGTCGGCCTTAAATTCGGTTGTTTTTTTCATCTGATTTCTTTAGCTAAATTTAAGGGGCAAATTTAACGCAATTTCTCTAAATTCGGGCTTTATCGCGTCAAATTTGAGAGTCGCCGCCCTCTTGCTAGCGGTCGAAATGGCGATAAATTTAAAGCTAAATTTAAGAGGCGATTTTAAAAAGATTTGCGTCAAAATCGCCGAGAGAGTAAATTTGGCGGCGATTTGATAAATTTGATCTTGCCGCGGATCGGCGCTTTGAGCGAAACGCCAAGCAAAACCCGCCGAAATTTAGGCTAAATTTTCCTTTTTGGCGCGCAGGTAGCTGCCTATCTCGCTGATCAAAACTCCGACCAAGATAAGCGCCGCACCGCAAAGCCTATACGCGCTGATGTCCTCCGCGCCGATGAAATACCCCATCGCTCCGGCGGTTACGGGCTCTAGAGTGAAAAATATCGCCGTTTTAACGGGCATCGTAAATTTTTGCATCAAGGCCTGCGCGAAAAACGCAAACGCCGTACCCAGCACGCCCACGACTAGCATTGCTATGATAAACGCCTTGTCCACGACGGGAGCGATTTTAGCGTCCTCAAAAACCAAAATAGCCGCAAAACAAAGCGCGATTAGGGTCAAAATTTCAAAATAAACCATATTTACGAGGTTGCATTTTTGCACTAGGCGGTTGGTGAGCACGATATGAAAAGAGTAGGCGCACGCACAAACCAGAGCCAAAATTTCGCCCAGGCCAAAGCCGACCTTCGTATCGCCTATCATATAAAGCCCCGCCACCGCAAACGCCACGCCCACATACGCGTAGGAGTAAATTTTATGCCTAAAAAGCCCCGCCGCGATAAAAGGCACCAAGGCCACGTTTAGCCCGATGATAAAGGCCACGGACGAGGTGTCGGCGTATTTAAACGCAAAAGTCTGACTGACAAATCCCGCGAACAAAAATAGACCCAAGATCACGCCAGATTTTATATCAGGCGCGCTCACGTCTTTTAGCTTTTTATAAAATATCGCCCCAGCTATGATCGCCGCTAGCAAAAATCTCCAAAACAAAACGCCAAAAACGCCGTTAGTAGCAAGCGCTAGCGAGGTAGGCAGATAGCCCAGACCAAAGACTATCGCAACAAAAATCATGCCTACGTCGGCGCGAAATTCCAAACTATTTTTCACTATTCTCCCTTATTTTACTTGAAAATTCCCTGCAGGATTTTCGTGCCCTGCTCCACAGCGCCGCCTCGTAGCGAGCTTTCCTTTTCGCTCATCACGTTAAAGAGCCCGTCTAGCGTCTTGCGCGTGATATAGCCGTTTAGATCCTCGTTTTCTTGCGGTATGTATTCGCCAGCGCCCATGCTAGTTGCGATGCCTTTTAGCTGCTTTGCGGCGTCTGATTTTGCCAGCGCACTACCCGCGACGAACGAATTTAGCCCGTTGTACGCCGTGGCAAAGGTATTGTCGCTCATCATTTTGGTGATGATCGGCTTAAACACGGCTTGCAGTTTCTCGCTCGAATTTTGTTGCAAAAACCTCGTAAAGCTGTCCTTGCCGCCTTCTAGCACCTTTTTCACGTCCGCGTCGCTCATATTTTTTATCACGCCCGAAAATACGTCCGCAGCCCCCGGCACGGCCGCGCTTGCTGCGTTATTTATCGAGGTTAACATCTCGTTAGCCCACTTTTCGCCACCCACTTTTTTAGCCAAATTTGCCGCCGTTTCTAGGCTCTTTGGCAGCGGGATTTTAGCCGTAGCGTTTTTTAAAAATCCTCCGTTTGATAGCTCCTTAACGGCCGCATTTAGAGCCGAGCTGACTGCGCTTTTGTAGTCGCCCGAGTTTGCCGCGCCCAGTATCTGCGCGCCTTGATTTAGCGTCTCTTGCCAATTAGCCTGAGCCGAAACGGCGAGCAAAACCGCGCATAAGATCAAACTTTTCTTCATCGTTTTTCCTTAAAGTAAAATTCGGCGGTTATGATATTAAATTTCAGCTTTTAAACGGGTAAATTTGGGCCTTTTTAGAGCGAATTTACCCGCATCTTTACGGCGCGGCGACTTAAATTTTCAAAATTTAAAACGCAAATTTGAGCCGTGATTTAAGGGTTAAATTTAATCGCAAATTTATACGGCGCGCTTGTCTGTTTGGCTCCAAATTTCAGACATCAAATTTAGACACAAATTTGAGCGTGATTAACCGCAAGAGGCAAAATTTGAGTTAAAATTAGCCTTTTTGAAAGGGCAAAATGGAGCTTTTACTTCTCTCTATCGCGCTTGCTATGGACGCGGCGGCGCTTAGCATCGCAAACGGCGCAAAATACCGCAATCTCGCGCTATCAAAGATTTTATTTATCGCATTTGTTTTTGGATTTTTTCAGGCGGCGATGCCGCTTGCTGGCTATTTTTTGGGCGCAGCGTTTGCTAGATTTATCGCACAGATCGATCACTTTATCGCGTTTGCGATTTTGGGCTTTTTGGGCGCAAAGATGATCCGAGAAGCCTGTAGAAACGAGCCTGCACAGGCCGTGAGCCTTGATACGAAGATGCTGCTCTCAGGCGGATTTGCCACCAGCATCGACGCGCTAGCCGTGGGCGTTACGCTGAGCTTTACGGCCGCGGACATCTACTTTAGCGCCGCTGTTATCGGGATAGTTTGCTTCGCACTTAGCGTTGCGGCGTTTTACGTCGGCAAATTTGCGGGAGAGTTTTTGGAGCAAAAGGCGCTGATTTTAGGCGGCGCGATCCTCATCGCTCTTGGTTTTAAAATCTTAATCACGCACCTTTTTGATCACGGGTTTTTGAGTCAAATTTGATACGGTGCGCAGAATTTTAGGTTTAAATTTTGCGCCTTACGCGCACTCTGCGTTCAAATTTAGAAATCAAACCTTGCGCCAAAGCCAAATTTAACCCAAATTTCGATTGCCTCAAAAAGCGTAAATTTAGCTCAAATTTAACCTACGCCGCTAAAAAATCAAATTTAAATAAGCCCGTCCAAATCAATCTCAATGCCGACGGGGCAGTGATCAGAGCCCATGATATCGCTCAGGATAAACGCGTCTTTTAGGCGGTTTTTGAGGCTTGATGAAATGAAAAAATAATCAATCCTCCAGCCGACGTTTTTGGCGCGGGCGTTAAAGCGGTAGCTCCACCACGAATACGCGTCCGCCTCGTCACCGCGCACCTGCCGAAAGGTGTCGATAAAGCCGCGTGCGACGACCTCATCCAACCACGCGCGCTCGATAGGCAAAAAGCCCGAGGTTTTGGCATTTGCCTTTGGATTTTTAAGGTCGATCTCGCGGTGCGCGGTGTTTACGTCGCCGCAAAATATCACGTCTTTTCCCTGTTTTACGAGCTCCTGGATGTAGGCTAAAAATTTAGCGTAAAAATCCATCTTGTAGGCTAGACGCGCGTCGTCTTTTTGGCCGTTTGGAAAGTAGATGTTAAAAAGTACGACGTTGCCGAATCTATGCTCCAAAACCCGTCCCTCGTCGTCGTCAAAAAACGCCGCCTTTTGCGTAACGGAGCTAAATTTAGCCAGGCTCATCACGCCAGAATACCCGGCTCTTGCTGCCGAATTTACGCTGATCTCGTTAAATCCGAGCTTGTAAATCTCGGCAGGCACGTCGCTCTCGCGCACCTTGATCTCCTGAAGGCCCAAAAAATCGGGTCTATGCTGCTCTAGCCAAGCAAATCCGTCTTTAGCGGCGACCGCGCGCAGTCCGTTTACGTTCCAGCTGATTAGTTTCAAATTTGATCCTTTGTTAAATTTGGCGTATTTTATCGCAAGAGCTGTAAAATAAGCTAAAATTTAGTAAAATTAGGTTCATTTTAAGGAGTAAAAAATGAAAAAAGTCATCGTTTTATCGCTTGCGCTTGCCGCGTTTTTGGGTGCGAAGGAGGTAGATACTGCCGAGATATTTTTGTCAGACGTCAAGTCTATGCACGCGCTAAAATCGTTTTTAAAAAAGAATAAAAACGATATCGTAAAGCTAAAACTAAGTTACTGCGCCAATGAAAACAGCATGCAATACGTAGAAGCCGAGGCGACCAAGCGAAAAGAGGGCGAAAACTATAGTTATCTGGGCGAAAGTTTCGTTATGACCGACGGCAGTAAAATAACCTACGAAGGAAAAAATTACGACTTTGGCGAAGGGTATGACGGAGATGTAAACACCGGCATAGAATACGGCGAACTAATGCTGGACGAGCCTAACAGCAATCATCTCAAAAATATATTTTTAAAAGTCGGAAATTCAAATTTTGGGCAAATATACAAATGGGAATACGAATGGCCTAACGAAGAAAGCGAGAGCAAAAAATGTAAATTCGGACAAGTCGTCCTAGAGGGCGCATTTTACGTATATCATGAAGACGAAAACGAAAATGGTCGAGAAATGTATAAATACAATATGAGACCGGAACTTATGGGAAATGACCCGGGCGATAAATACGATGCCTTTTTCCTTGATCCGATAGCAAAAAAATATCTAAAACTCTTAGAATACAAAAAATAAAATTGGCGCTATGACGGAGCTAGAGAGGGAGATTTTCGGTCAAATTTTGGGCGAGAAAAAGATGGAAATCATCTTATTTTTGGCCAAAAATGCGGACGAAAACGGCTTCATAACCGTTAAAATTTCAGAGATCTGCGAGCGGACGGACGCTAGCAAGCCCACCGTCACGCAGACCATCAAGCTGCTTGAAAATCGCAAAATTTTCGAGCGTGTAAAAAACGGGATATATAGATTTAAAAATTTAAAGGAACTAGAGAAAAAATGAGAAAAATTTGGATACTAGCCGCTGCAGTTGTGCTCTCAAATGCCGCGATAGACGAAGCTGGGCTAAATGCCTGCATCAACAAAGGCGACGCCGCAAGCTGCGAAAAAACGCTCGCCGAGCTAGAAAAAAGCTGCTCGGGCGGCGACGCTCTGGCTTGCTACTTTTCCGCGGAGTTTTTCGCCAAAGGGCTAACTGGCTACAAGGATGGCGCGAAGGCCTTTGCGATCTACAAAGACGCCTGCGCCGCAGGGAGCGCGGAGAGCTGCTATGAGGAGTCGGTGTTTTATCTAAAGGGCGACGTCGCGCAGCAAAGCTTTGAGCTATCGGGCGAGCGACTCAAAAAGGCCTGCGATCTGGGCTCCAAACGAGCGTGCAATATACTTGAACTGGCGAAGTGAAGCTGTTTTGCTTGTGAAAAAACGAGCTTTAATATGTGGCAAACATACGAGCGCGGGGTTAAATTTTAGCTTCGTCGTGAAATTTTAAATTATTTCTAGCTATTGAATTTAAATAGTTTGTCGCAAAACTTCGCTCAAATTTTTCACAAATCCGCATAAAATTAAATTTAGCACCTTGTATTTGATTGTCAAATTTGAGAATTTTGCGGGTTTTGCTATTTTTATAGAACCTGATTTCGAACGCTAGATTTGGCTTTGACAGGCGGTTTTTGTTTTGTATATTGACGGTGCGGTAGACTGGAAATTTGATAAATTTTAGTTGGATAAATTTGAAATTTTATGTGTTATGGACGACCAAATTTTATCGGTTTACATACTTCAACTTAGTTTTATTTGATATTTTTTAACGCTAAATTTTAAAAACAAATCCGAATTTACAACTATTTTTCAGAGATTTTACCTAAAGCACAAAGATAAGTTGTTCTCAAATTTAACTTGCATGACGACCCTGTCCGTAGCAAAATTTACATCCAAATTTAACGAAAATATCGTATTAAAAATGCCAAAATTTGAGTGAATTTGAAAATTTACAGATCGGCGTCCGAGATCGCTTCGGCCTGATAATGCGCAATCAGCGGCTCGATAATCTCGTCGAAAAGTCCCGCCGCCATTATCGCATCGAGGCGGTAAAGCGTCAAATTTATGCGGTGGTCGCTGATGCGATTTTGCGGGAAGTTGTAGGTGCGAATACGGCCCGAGCGGTCGCCCGTACCGACTTGGCTTTTGCGTTCGCTGGTTTCTTTGGCTAGGCGCTCTTCTTCTTGTATCTCATAAAGGCGCGCTTTTAGCACCTTCATCGCGGCTTCTTTGTTTTTGTGCTGGCTTTTGCCGTCTTGGTTTGTGACGACGATGCCGGTCGGGATGTGAGTGATGCGTACCGCCGAGTCGGTCGTGTTTACCGACTGTCCGCCGTGACCTGAGCTACGCATAACGTCAATGCGAAGGTCATTTGGATTTATCTCGATCTCGCTATCTTCGACTTCTGGCATGATAGCGACCGTGACTGCAGATGTGTGCACGCGGCCCTGACTTTCGGTCTCCGGCACGCGCTGGACGCGGTGAGTGCCGCCCTCAAATTTGAGCCTCGAGTACGCCCCCTTGCCCTTTATCAGCAAAATAATCTCTTTAAAGCCGCCGGTGTTGCCCTCGCTTTGGCTTACGATCTCAAATTTATAACCGCGAAGCTCGGCATATCTCGCATAAGCGTTAAACAAATCGCCCGCAAAAAGCGCCGCTTCGTCTCCGCCCGTACCCGCGCGGATCTCTAAAAACACGTTTTTATCGTCGTTCGGATCTTTTGGAAGGAGTAAAATTTTAATCTCTTCTTCGAGATTTTCCTTTTGGGCTTCGAGATTTTTTAGCTCATCTTTGGCTAGTTCGCCAAGCTCGGCGTCATCTAGCAGAGCCTTGTTCTCCTCGATATCCGCGAGAGTTTGCAGATAGGACTTTGCAGCCGAGGCGATATCTTCTAAATTTGATTGCTCTTTGGAGAGCTTGGTCATATTTGCGATATCGTTTGTGATGGACGGATCGCTAAGCAGACGAGAGAGCTCGTCGTAGCGATCCAAAAAAGGCTGCAGTTTGTCGGCTAACATTAAAATTTAGATTAAGCAGATAGTTTGTTTACGAGTTTTGCGAGGCGTCCTACGCGGCGAGAAGCTGTTTGTTTTTTCAAAAAGCCTTTGCTAACGAAGCTGTGGAAATCTTTATTTGCCACTTTAAACGCGTTTAGCGCGGCTTCTTTATCGCCTGCCTCAACGGCTACGCGCACGGCTTTAGTGATATTTTTAAGCCTAGTGCGGTAAAATCTGTTTCTTTCAGTCCTTTTGATAGTCTGTCTGGCTCTTTTTTCAGAAGATTTATGGTTTGCCATAATGTCCCTTTTGTCATAATTTTAGTCCGTGATTATATAAAAATCAGTTTTAAAATCCGCTTAATTTAAGTAAAATTTAAAGCGAGGAAATTTACAACTTAAATTTGGATATTTTTTGATAAAATAGGTCGAAAATTTAATAAATTTATGGGATTTGCCAAGCAAAAAGCTGTTTGGCAAATTCTGCAGTGCAGTATTTTGAGATGAATTTGAATGTTGTGCGGAAATTTTCGTTCCAAGGCTAGACCTCTGCTTGCAGTTGCGAGCAAAGCGAAGCAAAGGTAGTCTGCCGCAAGACGAAAATTTTAAACTCATTCAAAGACGCTCAAAAGACAAGCCGATATAAGTCATAAAAGGAAAAATAATGAAACTATTCGGTACCGACGGCGTCCGCGGCAAAGCCGGCGAAAAACTCTCAGCCGTCACATCCATGCGCCTTGCTATGGCTGCAGGGATATATTTTAGGCAGTTTGCGTCGCATACAAACACCATTTTGCTAGGCAAAGACACGCGCAAAAGCGGCTACATGATCGAAACCGCCATCGTCGCGGGGCTCACGGCCGTGGGCTACAACGTCCGACAGATCGGTCCGATGCCTACCCCTGCGATCGCGTTTCTCACCGAGGATATGCGCTGCGACGCTGGCATCATGATCAGCGCCTCGCACAACCCGTACTACGATAACGGTATCAAATTTTTCGACAGCGAAGGTAATAAACTAAGCGAAGAGGCCGAAGCGCAAATAGAAAAGATTTACTTCGACGACGCGCTTATCGAGAGATCGCAAAAACAGATGCTAGAAATCGGCGCTGCAAAGCGTATCGACGACGTTATCGGCCGCTATATCGTGCAGATCAAAAACTCATTTCCTAAAAACCTCAGCCTACACGGACTGCGCGTGGTTCTAGACGTCGCAAACGGCGCTGCGTACAAGGTCGCTCCGACTATATTTAGCGAGCTAGGAGCTGAAACCATCGTCATAAACGACGAACCAAACGGTAGCAACATAAACCTAAACTGCGGCGCGCTCTATCCGCAAAATTTGGCCTCCGAGGTCGTACGATTACGGGCCGATTTGGGCTTTGCGCTTGACGGCGACGCCGACAGACTCGTGGTTGTCGATGACCGTGGCGAGGTGGCAAACGGCGATAGTTTGCTAGGCGTCATGGCGGCATTTTTACAGGAGAACAAAGCCCTAAAAGGCGGTGCAGTCGTGGCTACAGTGATGAGCAACGCGGCGCTCGAAGACTATCTAAAATCCCACAAAATCAAGCTCCTGCGCGCAAACGTCGGCGACAAATATGTGCTTGAAAAGATGAAAGAAAACGGTACGAATTTCGGCGGCGAACAGAGCGGCCACATCATATTTAGCGACTACGCAAAGACCGGCGACGGGCTCGTGGCGGCGCTGCAGTTTGCGGCGCTGGTGCTAAAAAAAGGCAAAAAGGCGAGCGAAATTTTAAGCGAGATAAAACCGTATCCGCAAATTTTGCTAAATTTAAAGATAACCGAGAAAAAGCCGCTTGAAAGCATCGCCGGACTAAAAGAGCTTGAGGCAAGCCTTTCAAAAGAGGGCATCCGCTCGCTATTTCGCTACTCTGGCACCGAAAATCTCATCAGGCTTTTACTCGAGGGCAAGTGCGCCGACGCGCTAAAAATCCGCATGGACGAGGTCGAGAAATTTTTCCTAAAAGCGTTAAATGGCTAAAATTTTAGGCGTTTTTTTTGCAGCCTTTTTCGTCATTTTTGCTCTCGATCAGGCGGTCAAGCAGATATTTTTGGGCGGATTTTCGTGGCAGGGCGAGTACTTTTCGCTAGTGCTTGCATACAACCGAGGCGTGGCATTTTCGATGTTTGCGTTTCTTGGCGAATGGCTCAAATTTATCCAGCTAGCGCTGATTGCGGGCGTTTGCGGCTATCTGCTTTGGCGGTTAAAGCGTAAATTTGACGCGCGAGCTGCGGCTCAAACGGAGCCGAATTCGAGCTCAAATTCGGACTCAAATTTTAGCTCAAGCAACGGTAAAAATATCGAAAAAAAAGAAATTTTAGAGGAGCACGCGCTAGAGGCTGGTATAATCCTGGGCGCTGGTAGCTCAAATTTACTCGATCGCTTCGTTCACGGCGGCGTCGTAGACTACGTTTATTGGCACAAGTGGTTTGAGTTTGCGATATTTAATCTCGCCGACGTTATGATCGACGTCGGAGTCGTACTCATACTCTGGCAAAGCTTCGCCGCTGGGCGAAAAGGTGCTAAAAATGGGCGATAACGTTTATATAGCCTACGCGCTTTGGTTGCTTACGGGCTGGTTTGGCGGGCACAGATTTTATCTGGGTAAATTCGTGAGCGGTTTTGCGATGATGACGCTGTTTTTCATCGGATATAGCTTAGCTTGGGCGATGGTGGGTTATGTATTTTGGGCGCTTTGGGGCATGTGGTGGCTCTTTGATCTGCGCTTAACCGGCGCGGCCGTCGAGAAAAATCAGAAAAAAGAAGCGCTAAAAGACAAACTGCGCGCGCAAGACCTCGAAGAGCGGCTAAGACGCCTCTATGAGCTTTATGAGAGTGGTGCGATAAGTAAAGAGGAATTTGAAGCGAGGAAGGAAATTTTGCTAGGGTGAGGCTCGGTAAATTTACGAGAATTTGATCGATTTTTTAATCGCGATCGGTCAAATTTAGCATTTTCGAGGCGCGGGTCTCGGCGAATCAAATTTACAAATTTGAATGTAAAACGATAAGGCAAAGTGTTTTGAGATGATTTTTGGGGTTTTCTGCTTCGCAAGCTCGCAGCTGCAAGCAGAAGAAGTTAAAATTTGACGAAGATAAGGCATATAGCTTACCCAGTCAAATTTTAATGAAATCCACAAAAAGCGCTCAAAAGACAAGCCGCTAAAATAAAAATTAAAAGGAGAAAAAATGGCAGAATATTACAACCTCATCAAGTACTTCCACTACTTGTGTTTCATCTCGTGGATGGCGTTTTTGTTCTATCAGCCGCGCCTCTACGTCTATCACGCGGAAAATATGGACAAACCCGACTTCGTGCGCGTCGTCGAGGTGCAAGAGTACAAGATGTACCACTATATCGGCTGGGTCGCGCTGATCGGCACGTTTTTGACGGGCATTTTGATCATCGTCGCGATGCCTGAGCTTTTGCGTAGCGGCTACGTGCACGTCAAGCTCACAGTCGTCGTTATCCTCGCGGCGTTTCATCTGGATCTTGGCCGCTATATGGTGCAGCTACGCGAGAAACGCTGTAACAAGAGCGGTATGTTCTTTCGCGCTTACAACGAAGTGCCGACCATCGCGATGGTCATCATCATCTGGATGATGGTGTATAAGCCGTTTTAAACTGCGATAAATACGCGTTCCGAGGTGCGGCAAACCTGCTTTGCCTCGGGACTGCAAAGTAAACAAATTTAATCTTGCGTTTTTGAGTTAGATTATAAAAATTCGGCGTAAAAATCAATGCCTATTTTTGATTTATTCGCCTAAATCTAGAGCCAATCCTTAATCCAAATTCAAATTGCTAAAATTTAAAAATCTCTCCGACCTCTACATCTAAAATCTTTGAAATTTTATAAATGTGCTCAAGGTTAAAATGCTTATCGTATCGGCAACTCTCGCAGTTTGAGTAAAATGCGACCGATTTTATATCCATACTTAGCGCCATATCGAGCTGACTAATACCTTTATTTTCACGCAGCTTGCGGACATTTGTAGAAATTTGCAGATAAAAATTTCGTATCTCATCGGCACCAAAAAAAGCTAAATTTTCGCCCATTATTTTATCCTATAGGTAAAGTTAAACTTAAACTTTATTTAGATAAAATCTACAAATCTATATCCTATAGGATAAATAATTTTCAAGGAGGCTAAAATGGCGGTAAATTTATCAAAGGGCGGTAGAGTTAGTTTAAGTAAAGAAGCTCCAGGGCTCAGCAAAATTTTAGTAGGACTTGGCTGGGATACGAATACTAGCGATACGGGAGCGGAATTTGACCTAGATGCGAGCGCGTTTTTAGTAGGAGCTTCGGGCAAAGTAGAAAACGAGAAAAATTTCGTCTTTTACAACAACCTAACTAGCGCGGACGGCTCGGTAGTTCACACCGGCGATAACCGCACTGGAGAGGGCGACGGCGATGATGAATCCATAAAAATCGACCTAGCTAAAATTTCGCCAAAAGTCAAAGAGATCGACATAGTCGTCACCATCCACGAAGCAGCCGCAAGAAGGCAAAATTTCGGTATGGTAAGAAACTCGTTTATGCGAATCGTCGATGAAAGAAGCGGCAAAGAGATAGCCAGATACGATTTAGAAGAGGATTTTTCTACCGAAACCGCAGTATCGTTCGGTAAAATTTACTTTAAAGATAACGAGTGGCGCTTTGCAGCTAACGGAAGCGGCTTTAAAGACGGACTGGCTGGATTTTGTAGGCAGTTTGGACTAGACGTTTAGGGGGCAAGCCATGGCGATAAATTTGGTCAAAGGACAAAAAATATCGCTCGCCAAAGATGGCGGCGGGCATCTGCACAGCTTTTGCGTAGGAGCAAACTGGGGCGCCATAACCGAAAAAGGCTTTTTTAGAGATAAGATAAAGCCTGTGGATTTGGATCTAAGCGCTGCGATGTTTGACTCAAACAAGCAGTTTTGCGACGTAGTATATTTTGGCAAAAAATCGGCTCCTGGGGTATTTCACAGCGGCGATGACTTGGTCGGAGACGTAGGGGGCGACGACGGGCTGGATAACGAAATAATCAGCGTCGATCTTAGCCGATTAAGCCCAAACGTAGAGCAGATATTTTTCGTGCTAAATTCCTACAATCAAATAGATTTTGATAAAATTCCGTTTGCTAGCATTAGACTTTACGAAGGCACGCCCACGCGCGTAAATAAAGTATTCGCATCATATAATATCGTACGAGATAGCGCGTTTGCTTACAAAGTAGCGATGATTTTGGGCAAGCTGTATAAGCGAAACGGCGAGTGGAAATTTTCGGCTATCGGTGAACCTACGAGCGATAGGAAGCTTGATGAGCTGATTTTAAATTCCGTAGTGAAGTACTTATGAAAATTTTATTTTTCTTAGCGGCTACGATTGCGATTTTAGGCGCATTTGAGATAGAGGGCGGTTACGAGATCCCGCCCTCGGCACAAACTTACGGCAATGCACCGGTAATAAGCGATGAAATGATGAAAGAGTGCGTAAAAATTTACAACAAAGCGCTTGCAATAGAAAGAGCGTTAAATTCTACTTTCGTAAATCGGTATTCAAGCGAAGAGGTAAATTTATACAATCAAAACGTCCGTATGCATTCGCAGCTCATAGACTGGTTTAATGCAAATTGCGCCGGCAAGCAATCATACTCGGCGTGCAAGGCGGCTCAAGAACTAAACCGTCAAAGAGGGCTTCCCGAGCAAAGTTGCGGGTATTAAGGAGAATTTTTGGATAATTTAGAATTTCAAACAATGATCGTTTTTATCGTATTTGCCGTGGCAGCATTTGCGGTAGATTTTTTTGCGCACAAAAAAGACGAAAAAATCTCGCTCAAACAAGCCGCACTTTGGTCTATTTTTTGGATAGCCGTTTCCGTAGCCTTTGGCGGATATTTGTATTTTGCGCGCGGAAGCGAAACGATGAGTCTATATTTTGCAGGGTATATTTTAGAAAAATCGTTATCCGTGGATAATTTATTTGTTATGATGGCAATATTTTCATGGTTCAAGATTCCTGAAATTTACCGTCATAGAGTGCTGTATTTTGGCATTATAGGCGCGGTTATATTTAGACTCGTCTTTGTAGCCGTCGGAACGAGTCTGCTCGGGTTTTCGCCGTGGATGGAGTTTGTTTTTGCTGCCATGGTAGCTTATAGCGCGGTAATGATGATAAAAAAGGACGATGATGAAGAGGAGATAGAGGACTACTCAAACCACCTGGCTTACAGGGCGGTTTATAGATTTTTCCCTGTTTTTCCGCGTCTTCTAGGGCATAGCTTTTTCGTAAAAAATAGCGAGATTTCAACTCAAATTTCAGTAGAAGAAAAGACGAAACTGCAAAATCAAATTTCCAAACTAAACGCAAAATGGATAGCTACGCCGCTATTTTTGTGTCTTTGCGTTATAGAGCTTAGCGATGTTATGTTTGCTTTTGATAGCGTTCCGGCCGTTATCGCAGTTAGCCGTGAGCCGCTTATAGTTTATTCGGCGATGATTTTTGCGATTTTGGGACTTAGGACGCTTTACTTCGTGCTAGAAGCGCTAAAAGACTATTTGGTATATTTAGAAAAAGCCGTTATAGCGCTTTTGTTTTTTATCGCAGCAAAGCTCGCCCTAAACGCTTCCGCGCATATCTTTCATCACGGATTTGAGATTTCGGCACAGGTTAGCTTGTGGATCATTTTGGGGATTTTAAGCATCGGAGTTTTGGCTAGCTTATTTAAAACAAAATAGTAGAACGATCAAATTTATGCACATGACCGTTTTGATATGCTCTGTAGCCAAGTTTGAGCAAAACTCGGTACGCCTATTTTGCGCACCGAGTATAAAGTTAAATTTGTTCGAGATTGCAAGCAAAATTAAATTTTAGCTTTATTTATTGCCTGCTCCAAATCCGCGATCAAATCATCCGAATTTTCGATACCGACGGCAAGGCGTAGCAAACCTTGAGTAATGCCGATTTTAGCTTGTAAATCCTGCGAATAAGATTCATGAGTCATTGAGGCCGGATGGCAGATTAGACTCTCTACGCCGCCAAGGCTCACGGCTAGATCAAAAAGCTCCAAGCTTTTAGCAAAAATTTTATAGTCGTAGCCATCCTTTAGCTCCAGCGAGATTAGCGCGCCGATACCGCTAGCTTGGGCGTTTTGGATACGTTTTTCCTCGGCCGAAAATGAACCTGCGTAATACACGGCTTTAACGGCCGAGTTTTTTTCTAAAAATTCTACGATTTTTAGCGTATTTTCGCTTTGTCTATCAAATCTCACGCTAAGAGTTTTGAGGCCTCTTATTAGATTATAAGCATCTGCAGGGCTTAGCGTCGCACCCAGAGTATTTTTCATAAAAGCTATACGCTCGGCTAGCGCATCGTCGTTCGTAGTCACGATTCCCGCAATTACGTCGGCATGTCCGCCGATATATTTCGTCGCACTATAAACGACGATATCGGCACCAAATTTTAGCGCTTTTTGATAATACGGCGTCAAAAAAGTATTATCGACGACGACAAGCGCGCCGTTTTTACGAGCTAGCTCGGCTAGTCTGGCGATATCCGTTACTCGCAGTAGCGGATTTGACGGCGTTTCGATAAATATCATCTTAACATCCTCGTCTAGACGAGAGATTTTATTTAGATCTTCGACGAGTTCAAATTTGATCCCGAAATTTGCGAAAATACCGTTTGCGTAGCGGTAAGTGCCTCCGTAAACATTGCTGTTTAAAAGCACCTTGTCGCCGCTTTTTAGCAGGTTAAAAACCGCCGAGGTCGCCGCCATGCCCGAAGCTAGAGCAAATGCGTATTTGCTGTCTTCAAATTTAGCAAAAAGCTCTTCAAATGCATTTCTCGTCGGATTTGCGCTACGAGAATAAGCGTACTTTTGAAAGTCGTCTAAACCGTCTTGCGCAAACGTCGTGGCAAGATAAATAGGCGGAACGACCGCGCCGTGAGGGTTGTTTTTGGCTTCGAGGCCTTTTACGATTAGCGTATCTATTTTCATTTTTTTCCTTTAAATTTAAAAATCCATCGCCGAGATAAATTTGACTATGCGCGGCGAATCGCTGCTGAAAAATTCCTCCGCCGTACCGTCAAATTCGATATTGCCGCGCTCTAAAAATAAGATTCTATCCGCGACTTTGCGGGCGAAGTTCATATTATGCGTGACGATGATGAGCGAGTCGCGCTCCTTGCTAAGGCCGCCGATGACCTTCAAAACCTCGGCCTCAAGCTCCGGATCAAGCGCACTCGTGGGCTCGTCCAAAAGCAAAAAATACGGCTTCATCGCAAGTGCTCGCGCTATCGCCACCCGCTGCGATTGACCGCCCGAGAGCCTGCTTGGATACTCGTGCTCCTTACCCTTCAGTCCGACCTTTTCAAGTAGCGCCAGGGCCTCAATTTCCGCCTGATCTTTCGGGATTTTAAGCACCTGCACGGGGCCTTCGGTTACATTTTGTAGAGCCGTTAGGTGTGGAAATAGATTAAAGCTCTGAAAGACCATCCCCGTGTGCTCGCGAAACGGTAGCATATCTTTTTTCGAAATTTTACCGGCGAAATTTATCTTATCGCCTCCAAGCTCAAGCTCGCCGCCGTCCGGGATCTCGAGTAAATTTATGCAACGCAGCAGGGTTGATTTACCCGAGCCCGAGCTTCCTAAAATAACCGTAGTCTCGCCGTCTTTAAATTCTAAATTTAAGCCGTTTAAAACAACGTTGTCTCCGAATTTCTTAGTCAAATTTTTAAATTTTATCATCACACGTACCTTGAAAATCTCTTCTCGAGCCTAGCTTGCAGAAACGTCAAAAACGTGCAGACTATCAAGTAAAAAAGCGCGGCGAGCACGTAAAGCGTGAGCGGATCGAAGGTGCGCGCGGCGATGCGCTGAGCAACCATAAACATATCGACCATTGTGATAGAAGCCGCAAGCGAGGTGTCTTTTAGCGTGCTTATAAAGATATTTGAAAGCGGGGGTAGCGAGATACGCGCGGCTTGCGGAGCGATTATACGGCGTAAAATTTGCGCGTAGCTCATACCAAGCGCCGTAGCGGCTTCCCACTGGCCTTTGGGCACCGAAAGCACGGCCGCCCTAACGGCTTCGGAAGCGTAAGCGCCGATATTTAGGCTGAAAGTTATGATCGCCGCGCTCCAAACATCGAGCGTAATACCCACGATCGGCAGACCGAAATATACGATAAAAAGCTGCACCAAAAGCGGCGTGCCGCGAAATATCCAGATATAAAATTCGCTAAGTTGCTTTAAAATTTTGATATTTGCTATGCGCGCGATCGCCGTTAGCACCGCGATGAGAAGCCCCAGCGAAAAGGAGATCGCCGTAAGAGGCAGCGTCACCTTTATCATCGCTAGCGCCATAGGTTGTAGCGAGCTTAGCAAAAGCTCGCTTATACGGTCAAATTCGTTCATCGCCCGTTACCGCGAGACATCTTTGCCGAAATACCTGATCGAAATTTCAGCCAGCTTGCCTTCGTTTTTTAGCTCCTCTATCGCCTTGCTGATCTGATCGGCAAGTTCCGTATTGCCCTTTTGCACGATAGGCGCGGTATAGTCGGTATCGCTTCCCTCGGCGGCTATTTTAACTGGAGCGCCCGGGCGCTGCTTGATGAAGTCGTAAAATACGATATTATCGCGCACGACGGTATCTACACGCTTGCTAACGAGAAGCTCCATGCTCTTGCTAAAGCTATCGACCGTGACGTTTTGCGCCCCGTAGCTAGCGGCCACCTTTGCCCAGTTGCTGGTAGCGGAGTCGGCGTTTTTCTTACCTTTTAGATCATCAAAGCTTTTGATATCGTCGTTATCTTTATGAGTGATGATGGCGCCGTGCACGACGGTGTAGGGCTGTGCGTAATCATATTTTTTCTTGCGTTCGTCAGTAACGCTTACTTGATTAAATACCGCATCGGCCTTGCCCGCATCAAATGCCGCGAGCATCGCGTCCCACGGAGCGGTTAGGAATTCGATCTTTAAATTTAACTTCTTAGCGACTTCACGAGCGATATCAACGTCGTAGCCCTTTAGCTCGTTTTTATCGTCATAATATGAAAACGGCGCGTAAGTACCTTCCGTAGCAATCGTTAAAACGCCCTCTTTTATGGTTTTGGCGTTTAAATTTAGCGTCAAAAATGCGCCCAGAGCCAAAATTTTTAGTAGTTTTGAAACCATCTTTTATCCTTTAAATTTAGCTGCTTTTATGCGAGTAAAATTTACTCCGAGATATCTTTACCGAAGTATTTGACCGAAATCTCTTTTAGCTTGCCTTCGCTTTTTAGCTCACCAAGAGCTTTGTTTACGTCGTTTACTAGCTCTTCGTTGCCCTTTTTCACGATGGCTGCGGAGTAGATCGGCTCGCTACCGCTAGCGGCTATTTTTAAAGGGGCGTTTGGACGCTGATTTATGTAATCATAGAAGGTCACGCTGTCGTTTATCGTTGCATCCGCACGGCGGCTGATGATGAGCTCCACCCCTTTACTAAAGCCGTCTACGGTGACTATCTGCGCGCCGTATTTTTGCGCGATGCCGGCCCAGTTGCTAGTCGCCGAATGCGCGCTTTTTTTGCCTTTTAGATCCTCGAAGCTTTTGATTTCATTATTGTCTTTATGAGTGACTAGCGCGGCATAGGCGACGGTGTATGGAACGGTGTAATCGTATTTTTTCTTACGCTCGTCCGTGATGCTTACTTGATTAAACACGATATCGGTCTTGCCCGCATCAAATGCCGCAAGCATCGCATCCCACGGAGCTTCGACGAATTCCGCTTTTAAATTTAACTTTTTAGCGACTTCGCGTGCCACTTCTACGTCGTAGCCCGTTAGCGCGTCGTTTTTGTCATGGTATGAGTAGGGCGAATACGTGCCTTCGGTCGCGATTTTCAAAACGCCGTTTTCGAGAGTTTTTGCATTTGCACCGGTTAAAAGAGCGAAGCTCGCCAAAGCAAGCAGAGAAGATTTTAGTAGTTTTTTCATTTTTTGTCCTTTTTAAATTTATCGTTGGCTATTCATCTAAAAAGGCCCGCGAGTGCGGAGTTGAAAATATCTTTTTAAATGTTTAGCGACTTGCTAAGCACTTAAAAAGATATTCGTGCCTAGCGCCCTAGCTTTTCATTTCGCAACAACACATGTCGCACATATCGTTTTTCATAGCGTACCTTTCGAGTAAAATTTGGCGGTAATTTTATGCAAAAAAAGTTTAAGATAAAATAAATTTATATTAAAATTTCGGATTTTATTTTTTAAATGATATAAATTTTGGATACAAAATCGGCTCTAATATCGATAAAATCGAACTATAAGTTAAATTTTAAATTTTATAAAAATTAAAATTTTGATTAGAATTTTTAAATTTAACTCATAATCTAGAACAGATTGCGTCTATAAGTAAAAATCCACGCTTTCAAACTCCAAAAATCGTTTTTATGCATCGGCCAAAGCAGTAAATTTACTTGGCTCTCGCCTTTTTCACGCACGCGCCCACCGCATCCATCACCGCCGCGCGAAATCCCCCATTTTCCAGCGCTTTGACCGCTTCTATCGTCGTACCGCCGGGCGAGCAAATTTCGTCTTTTAAGGCTGCAGGATGCTTGCCGCTTTTTAGCATGAGCCGCGCAGAGCCCGCGACGCTAGCAGCGACGGCTTCGTACGCCAGCGCTCTAGGCAGCCCCTCAAGCACTCCTGCATCGGCCGCCGCCTCGATAAACATAAAAACATAGGCCGGCAGGCTACCCGCGATACCCGTAAATGCGGCAAATTTGGCCTCCTCCAGCTCATAAACGGCGCCGAAATTTTCAAAAATATCTCGCACCGCCGCCCGCTCGTCTGCGCTTAAATTTTCATTAAAACACAGCGCGCTTACGCCCTCTGCGATTGCCGCGGGAGTGTTTGGCATCGCGCGCGCGATCTTAGCCTGCGCGCCCAAAATTTGCGAGGCTTGCTCCAGGCTAAAGCTCGGGGCGAGCGTGACTATAACCTTACCTCGCGCAGCGTCTTTTATCAAATTTAATATATCCACGTACGCCGCTGGTTTGGTCGCTAACACCGTGATATCGGCCGCCTGCGCGACCGCAGCTTCGCTCTCGCAGGCGTTTACGCCGCATTTTTCGCGCAGAGCTGCCGTTTTGCTTCTTGCATAGACAAACACTCTCTCGCCGCCTAGCCTTTGCGCCAAATTTTCGATCATAGCGCCGCCCATATTTCCGCCGCCGATAAAGCCGATTTTAGGATTTTTCATTTTGCCGCCTTTCTTAGAGTGCCGATTTTGACCGCCTTGCCGGCAAGCGCCTCGCGTATCGCGATATTTTCCGCCCAGATAGCGCCCGTAACCTGCCCGGGCGTCAAGGTATAAACGCCGCCCGTCTGCGCCTCGTCGCTAGCCTTAAAGTCGTTGCCCACAACCAGCTCATAGACGTCCTTCGTGTCGTTTTCAAATTTTATCGCCGCTTTTAGCGTCGGCGCTTCACCCTGTTTCGCCGCGCCCGCGTACTGCTCGAGTACGTTTTTGCTAAGCCTGCCGTAGACGCCGCCAAATTCGTCCAGATATATCCGCACGGCGCGCTTGTCCGAGTTTTTGCCGCCTTTTTCGCCCTTGCCGACGCTCACGCTCATCTCGTAGGCGGTTTCTCCCGTCGGAAAATCCTTAAATTTAGCGTCCGGGACGAAAACCCGCACGTTGTCCGTTACTACTTTTTCGTCGTGCGTCTGCGGCGTTATGCCAGTTAGCACGATCGTGGATTTCACGTCCGCGCCTTTATCCGAAACAAGCGCGAAGATCGGCACCCGCGTAAGTAGCGTCGTTTCGTAGCAACCGCCAAAAATAAACGCCGCGGCAAAAGCAAAGATAAATTTTAGTTTTTTTCATCGGTTTCCTTTAAATTTACGCCGATTTTAGCATAAATTTCGCCTTTCTACGCCCGAGTGGCGAACCTGCGTCGGGTCAAATTTCATCACCGAAAAAGTCACCATCGATGTCGCAAATTTCGATGTTTTGCCGCACTTGCACGCCGAGTTTATATTTTATCATCAGCTCCGCCAGCCGCTCTCCGTCGATCAAAACCACCGTGTGGCTTTGCACGTTTGCCGCATACTCTTTGGCATCCTTGCTAAATTTTGACGTCGTGATAAACACGCCCTTTTTGGTCTGCTTATCTGAGATCGCGCCGACGAATTTTTGAATTTCAGGACGAGAGACCGCGCCTTGCCAGCTTTTAGCCTGCACGTAAATTTGCGACAATCCAAGCTCATCCTCGTCTATAATGCCGTCTATGCCGCCGTCCGCGCCGCTCTTGGTTAGCCTGCCTACTCCGTAGCCCATTTTTTCGAGCAAACGCGCCACCAAATACTCAAAAAAGCTCGGCTTTTTTTGCGAAATTTCGTCTAAAATTTGAGATTTTAGATTTTGCGCGAGCTCGTTTGCCGTCTCCACGATGATGTCGCTAGGCGTCTTTTCTTGCGTTGCTGTTTGCGAGATTTCGGCACTCGGCGCGCTTTTGTTTTTATAAATTTCATCGTACCAAGCCTCAAATTTCGCCTGCGCGTCTTTGCTTTTTAGCATCTGTTTGCCAAAATCCGTTATCTCGTACACGCCTCTGCCGGTTTTTTTGACTGGCTTTTTGGTGCCGGGCAAATTTACGACTTCTTTATTGCCCGCAAAGTACGACAATGCCCAGCCCGCGCGGTTAACATATAAAAGCATGCCGCTAGGTATCCTTTGCGAGAGTTCGTCGTCGCTAAATTTATAGTACTCCGCGACAAATTTACAAACCTCTTTTCTATCCACGCTGCCGCGCTCGCCGATAAATTTTAAAATCGGAAACATCATCTCTTTGTAGCTTGGTATCATCACTCTCCTTTATCCATTAAATTTTATAAATTTGACTCCAAATTTGAACGTAAAACGATAAGGCGAAGTATTTTTGTCATAGACGAGGCGGATAAGCAAGGGCAAAGGAGCGTATATATAATACGTGACTGCAGCCCGCAGCGAAATCAAACGAAGTATATGACAAAAAGACAAGCCGCTAACGCGTTTGATAATCCCCGCGGACGACGTATTTATAGGTCGTAAGCTCCCTCACCCCCATCGGTCCTCTGGCGTGCAGCTTTTGCGTGCTGATGCCGATCTCGCCGCCAAATCCAAACTCGCTGCCGTCGCTAAAGCGCGTCGAAGCGTTGGCGTAGACGACTGCGCTGCCGATTTCGTTTAAAAACCGCTCGATGTTTGCGTAATCCGCGCTTAAAATCGCGTCCGAATGTCCGCTGGAATGCGCATTTATAAAGCTGATCGCCTCGCTCGTATCTCGTACGGCGCGCACGGCTAGCACGAGATCCAAAAACTCGGCGCCAAAGTCGCTCTCGCCTGCAAGTTTAACGTTTTTTGCGCCTCGCAGCTCCGACTCGCACTCGCCTAGCAACTGCTTGCTCACGCGAAACTCGACCTCCGGCATCTCGCGCACAAGCTCAGGCAAAATTTCGCCCGCAATGCGCTCATGCAAAAGCACGCACTCTACGGCGTTGCAAACGCTTGGACGCTGGGTTTTGGCGTTTTTGATTATCTTTGTCGCCTCGCTTAAATTTGCGCTCTCATCGACGAAGATGTGACATACCCCCGCGCCCGTCATGATGATCGGCACTGTCGCGTTTTGCGCGATAAAATCTTTTAAGCTCTTACCGCCGCGCGGTATCAAAACGTCGATATACTCGCTCATTTTCGCCATTTGCGCCACGACTTCGCGTTCGGCGCTCTCCACGAGCTGCACCGCGCCTTTTGGAAGGCCAAATTTTGCCCCCGCTTCGTTAAATAAATTTAGCAAAAAAATGTTTGAATTTAGCGCGCTGGCGCTGCCTCGCAGGATCGCTGCGTTGCTGCTTTTTAGCGCCAGAGCTGCCGCGTCGATGCTGACGTTTGGGCGGCTCTCGTAGATGATACCCAGCACCCCCAGCGGCACGCGGACGCGGCTGATTTGCATGCCGTTTGGATGGCTCCAGCCGCCTAAATTTTCGCCTACGACCTCGGCAAAGCCCGCCACCTCGCGCACGCCCTGCGCCATAGCCTCGATGCGGGCGTCGGTTAGTCGCAGACGATCGAGTAATGCCGCGCTAAGGCCCGATTTCTCGCCGTTTGCAAGGTCTTTGGCGTTTGCTGCTTTTATCGCGTCCTTTTGCGCGAGCAGCTCGTCCGCCACGGCGTTTAAAATTTCAAATTTAGCCTTGCTGTCAAGCCTCAAAAGCTCGCCGCAAGCGGCTTTTGCACGCTTACAGATCTCTAAAATTTCATTCATTTTCACTCCTTGATTTATAAAGCGCCCTCTCTTAGGCGCAAAGAGTAGCGCGACAAAGCCAAATTTAGCGATGCGTCTACCAAATTTTGCCTTTAAATTTGACCTGATTATAGCTAAATTCGCTCGAATTTCATGCGACCGTAAAAATACGCTATAATCCTTAAAATTTTATGAAAAGGAAGCAAAATGGGCGGGATAAAAGAGTTTTTAAAACACGAAGCTAGCGGCGGGATTTTGCTGATGATCGCTACGGTCGCGGCACTACTGTGTCAAAACACGTTTTTGAGCGATTTTTACAACGAGTTTTTAAAGACTAAATTTACCGTAAGCTTCGGCGAATACGGGCTAAGCAAACCCCTGATCTTGTGGGTAAACGACGGGCTTATGGCGGTATTTTTCTTTCTCATCGGACTTGAGCTAAAGCGCGAGGTGCTAGAGGGCGAGCTAAAAAATCCGTCGCAAATCGCGCTACCGGCCATCGGCGCAGCCGGCGGACTCATAGTGCCCGCGGTTATCTTTTATCTTTTTACGAAACACGACTCCTTCGCGCTTGGCGGCTGGGCGATACCGACAGCGACGGATATCGCATTTGCTCTTGGTATCTTGAGTCTGCTTGGGCCGCGCGTACCGACTAGTTTAAAAATTTTCCTCATGACGCTAGCCATCATCGACGACCTTTGCGCGATCGTGATTATCGCGCTATTTTACACGAGCGAGCTTAGCATTCAAATGCTTGCGGTCGCGAGCGTTTGTCTAGGCGCGCTTTTTGCGCTAAACAGACTCGGCGTAAAAAGCAAGACGGCCTATCTAATCGTAGGCGTGGTGATGTGGGTAGCGGTGCTAAAATCAGGCGTTCACGCCACACTTGCCGGCGTCGTGGCGGCCTTTTTCATACCGCTTAGCTTTAAAGACGAGCCAGGCAAATCGATGCTAAAAAGCATCGAGCACGACCTGCACGGCTGGGTGGCTTTTGGCGTGCTGCCGATATTTGCCTTCGTAAACGCAGGCATCTCGCTGCGAGGCGTCGGACTGGACGAGATTTTATCTCCGGTCGCTCTAGGCACGGCGCTGGGGCTTTTCGTTGGTAAGCAGATCGGAGTATTTTGCTTTAGCTTTTTAGCGATCAAATTTAAGCTAGCTAAGCTACCGGAGGGGTCAAATTTCATCCAGCTTTACGGCATCGCGGTGCTTTGCGGCGTAGGCTTTACGATGAGCCTTTTCGTTAACGGCCTAGCCTACAACGACACGGACGCCTTTGCCCACACGGACAAGCTCGCTATCTTGCTAGGTTCGGTAGTTTCGGGCGCAGTCGGATTTATATTGCTTAAATTTAGCACCGAAAATCCGGGCGCGATAGAAAAACGGTAGTGAGCAAAGCGGCTCACTACCGCCGGCCACCTCGTAATCCATAAATCAAATCGCACGCCACGTGCGCAAAGCTCGCAAATACAAAGCCGATAGCTAGCGCGACGGCTAGGTTGTAAAGCGCACTGTCGTTTGCTAGGGCGTAGTTGTCAAATCGCACGTAGACGCCCCACCTGCCGCCCATCCCCTCTCGGGCGCAAAGAGTAGCCCGCTAAGCGTGAGAAAGCAAAATCCGCCAAGCAGGACAAACGCCGCCGTAAGTTTGACTAAATTTACCCGCCTAAAATCCTCTTTGCCGTAGTTTAGGCAAAAAACGACCGCAAAAAAACACAGCCAAAAACACGCGGCGCAGGCGTAAAAGGCAAGCACGTTTAGGCTCGCGCCGTTGTTTGCAAAGTCGTCCAAAAACGGCGCAAAAACACGCACGGCGCGGATGAAAGGCAGCCAAAATTTAAGCTCCAAAATCTCATCCGAGCTTAAATTTAACGCCCATATCCCAAGTGCCGCAAAAAATAAGACCCCGAGCGAAAACGGCGCCCAGCCTGCCAAAATCGCTCTCTTAAACAAGCTTTTACGTGTCGCAGAGTCGCGCCTGGATTTCGCTTTCGCCGCTTCTTTTTCGTTCATCGTTTTCCTTAAATTTATCCGTATTTTAAAGCGCGCTCAAAAATCAACCGTCAAATTTGACCTAAATCAGCGCGATGTTGTCGATATGCAGCGCCTCGTCCTCGTATTTGTAGCCTAGAGCCGCCTCGATCTCCTCGCTCTTGCGCCCTTTTATGAGGGCTAGCTCAGCCGATGAGTAGTTTGTTATGCCGCGAGCCAGCGTCCGGCCGCTTGCGTCTTTGATAGCGAGCGTTTCACCGCGCTCAAACTCGCCCACGACCTCGCGGATGCCGACTGCTAGCAGGCTTTTGCCCTCTTTTAGTGCCTTTGCCGCGCCCGCGTCGATAGCGACGGAGCCGTTATCTGCGGCTGAGTAAGCAAGCCAGTATTTACGCGAATTTATCCTGTTTTTGCCCGCCAAAAATAGCGTCCCGACCTCGCTGCCCTGCGCTGCTCGCACGATGTTTCGCGGGTCGGCGCCGTTTGCAATGATGAGGTGCGTGCCGTTTTTGGTCGACATCTCGGCGGCGGTGATTTTAGTGCGCATGCCGCCGGTGCCAAATTTACTGCCCTCTGCGCCCGCAGCCGCCTTGATGCCGTCATCTAAATTTTCGACCAAATTTATAAATTTAGCGTCTGCAAAAACGCTTGGATTTTTGTCATACAGCCCGTCGATATCGGTCAAAATTACTAACAAATCAGCCTCGATTAGTCCCGCAACCAGCGCGCTTAGCGTGTCGTTGTCGCCCACTTTCACACCCTTGATGCCCTCGCCCACGACGGGATCGTTTTCGTTGATGACGGGGATGATTTTTTTAGCGAGCAGGGAGCGTAGGACGCTGCGCATATTTAGGTAGCGGCGGCGGTCGCTAAAGTCGTCTTTGGTCAGCAGCAGTTGCGCGATCGTTTTGCCGTGCGCCCAAAATAAAATTTGATAAAGATGGATGAGCGAAACCTGCCCGATGGCTGCAAGAGCTTGCTTTTCGACGATGGATTTTGGCTTGTGCGCGAGCTTCATCTGCCCCATGCCCGCACCCACGGCGCCCGAGGTTACGAAGACTACTTCGGCGTTTTCATTTAGCTCGCTTAAATTTGCCACGATTTGCTTGATTTTATCCTCATTTAGCGAGCCGTCCGCGTTTGCCAGCGTTGAGGTGCCGACTTTTACGACGATGCGCTTTACGCCGCCTAGAAGCTCTTTTCTGTCCATTTTCTCGCTCCGAAATTTTTGAAAATTATACCCAAAACGGCTTATTTTAAATTTTATGTTTTTACAACTAGGCGGAGAGTTTAGTATCAAAGATATACGCGGCACAATGGCCAAGATCGCCTCTGCGCTTGAACGAGTCGACACGCTCGCGCGCACGGTAGCGATGGCGGAGATTCCCGTGGGCATCATAACCTCTTTGGTGGGCGCGCCCTTTCTCATCGCGCTTTTAAGAAGCAAGGCAAAGGAGCTGCTAAAATGATACTACAAACGAAAAATTTATCCTTTAGCTACGGCGGATTTGGGCTCGAAGACGTAAGCATCGAGATCAAAAGAGGCAGCATATGCGGGCTTTTGGGCACCAACGGTAGCGGCAAGAGCACGTTTTTTAACTGATGTATGAAATTTCTAAGTATCAAAGGCGGCGAAATTTACGTTGATTCGCAAAACACGAAGCACAAAAGCCCCGCGTGGATGGCCAAAAACATCGCCTACGTCGCGCAGCACACCGAGCTGCATTTTCCGTTTTTCGTAAGGGACATCGTCCTGATGGGGCGCTCTACGCACGTAAAGAGCCTATTTGGTTTCAGTAAAGACGACAAAAGAGCGGTGAGCGAGGCGATGGAGTTTATCGGTATCTCGCATCTAGCGGATAAAAAGATGAACGAGCTTAGCGGCGGGCAGCGGCAGCTCGTTTTTATCGCTAGGGCGCTCGCGCAGGATACGCCGCTCATCTTGCTTGACGAGCCGACGTCCGCGCTTGATTTTAAAAACCAGATCACGCTTTGGAAAATTTTAAAAAAGATCGCTGCTGGCGGCAAGACGATCGTCATCTGCACGCACGAGCCCAACCACATCCTTTGGTTTTGCGACGAAGTGATAGTGTTTAAGGGCGGGCGGATCGTCTCAAAAGGCAGCGTCGCACAGGTTTTAAACGATGAGCTGCTGGCTAAAATTTACGGCGACGTCTGCACCTTTGAGAGGCTCGCGCAAAAAGAGGTGATCCTGCCTAAGCTCTAGCTACTCCTCCAAACTATACCCGATACTGCGCACGGTTTTGATTAGCTCAAAAGGCAGCTTCGCACGTAGCTGACGCACGAGCGAGCGCAGGCGATCGGACGAGACGTTTTCGTCTTTATAGATACTCCACTCAAGCTCCTGGATCGTTACTACGTGCGGGGCGTTTTTGGCCAAAATTTCCAAAAACAATCCCTCTTTTTTGCCCAGCATTATACTTGTGCCGTTTATGTGCAGAGTGAGGCTGTTTTTGTCGTATATAGCGCCGTTTTTTAGCTCAAATTTGCTCCCGAGTAAAATTCGGCAGTTTCTAAACACACGAAACAAAAACTCCTCCGGCAAAAAAGGCTTTACCATAAAGTCGTCGTACTTTGCGTAGTAAATTTTCTTGTAAAGCGCGGGAATGGCCTTATCTACGAGGATCATAACGGGAGTTAGGCTCCCGTTATCTCGCAGAAATTTGACCGACTCAAAATTTGCTAGATCCTTCGTCTTTACGTCGATGACGTAAAAGATGTAGCGGTTGCCGTTGTAATAATCCTCCCTTAGCTCGCTTAAATTTTCAAAACGAACTATGCGGATGTTAAAGCGGTAAAGCGCGGCGTTGAGGTTTAGTTGCATCTCCACGTCGTCGCTAACGAGCAAAATTTTCTTCATTTTAGCCTACTTTTTGGTGGCATTGCCTTCTTTATCTTCACCCTTCACCTCTTTGGGTGCTACATAATCCTCCCCAAAATAAGCCTTCTTTATCTCTTCTTTTTTGATTGCGGCTTTCTTTTCGTAGATTTTGTATTCAGGCTTCCAGTAGTTTAGCATGTTGTTTAGTCCGCTGTGACCTACCTCGGCGTGACAGCTAGCGCAGGTTAGTTGCTTATCGGTATTTAGCAGGCTTTGATAGTGAGCGTGCATCTTTTGAGCTTGCGGGCTTGTTAGTTTATTATCTACCAAATTCGTATGGCAGCTAACGCAACCGTTATCAAATACGAAGTGCTCTCTTTTCTCTCTATTTTTATGCCAGTCTATAGCCTCTGGGTCTTTAAAGAAATGAATATATCCCTCCATTAGTCCGTTTTTAGCTTTAATTAGGACGTATTTGGCTAGGTTATCATGAGGTATGTGGCAGTCCACGCATTTAGCCCTTACTCCGCTTTTACCTTTGCCGCTATGAACGTCGTTACTATAAGCTATAACCATAGGATCCATCTCGTGGCATACTACGCAAAACTTCTCTCCGCTAGTTTCTTCTAGGGCGTAATGCACGGGCAGTACGACTAAAAACCCTATAATGCCGCTTACTAATATAATAAGCGCTAGTACTTTCTTTGAAATTTTCATGGCGTTACCCCCATCCATTGCGGAACTTCGTGTTCGTGGCACTCCGTGCACATATTGGTTGATTTTTTATGCTCGTTGTGGCACTCGTCGCAGTATAGCGTAGGGCCGTCGTGAACCGAGTTGTGGGGATTTGCTTTTAGCAGATCCATGTATTCTAGTCTTTTAGCTATCTTTTTCTTGTCGCCGTGACAGGACATACAGCCTTTATCGCCTATGGATTTAAATTTACTAGCGTCGTTTCCTTGTCCTTCGTGACAATCAAGACAGGTGAAGCTTAGTTTCTCGTGATGAGGTTTTAAAGGGTGTTTGGCTCGCAGTTCATCGGTGACGTTAAGATCGGCTAAAGACGTTATCTTTGCGCTTGGTGCACCTTCGCTAAATGCAAAAGAGCATAATAGCATAGATGCGCACAAGGCGAGAAACGCTTTATGTTTCATGCGAATTCCTTTCGGATG
>NZ_AMZQ01000011.1 GCF_000313615.1 Campylobacter showae CSUNSWCD
AGGCTGTCCGGATTGGAATTGGTAGCACGGCCAGAGCGGTGAAAATTTGGCTTGCTTTTTAAAGTTTAAGGTTTGAATAAGATTTTAAAAATTACATTTTAATTCCTATTCTTGGGGGTTTGCTCGGATTTGGGATGAGTAAAATTTTTACAAAATGCCGTTCTTGTTGGCGGTCTGCACTAAGGTGCTGCCGCGCCGAAGCCGAGCCTAAGGTCTCGGCTTCTATGGGTTTAAGCGGGGGCACCCCGCAACGCCCCTCCTAAATACAGAAGCTGCCGCCAATGACGGCAGCGGGAATTAAAAAAGGGGAAAGAAAATCAAATTTAGGCTTAAATAATGCTTAGGTTTCTAATTTATTTTTAGGTTATTTTTGCTTTTTTGCTATTTTATATTTTTATATATTTTAATTATTTGATATTTTATTATTTATTATTTTATTATTTTTTAAGTTAAAAAGTGGTATAATCGTTTTATAAATTAAGAAGAAAGGAACTTAAAAAGATGAAATTAACGAATGCGATTAAACTACTTAGCCAATACGGCGAAGTTAAACAAGATGAAACCGGAGCAAGAATTGAAATAGACGGCTGGACTTACGGCGCTAGCACGAATTGGAACGAGCAAGAGGTTCTATTTTTATATTGTGAATGCGGTACAAACACGCAGGATAGGCACTTTTATTCATATAACACGCTAAAAGGACTTAAAGATTGCATGGATAGATACATCCGGGCAACGGCATAGCAAGAGGATTACAATGAAAATTTATTTAACGGAAATAGACTACGCCCGTTTAAATTCTTCGATGGATGAGGGGCGATACTCCTTAAAAAGGGATGGTGAATACACGGAGGCGATAAAGCTTAAATTTATAGGCAACGCGACGAACGTTGAAAGCTATGGCGTATTTTTTAGCCACGATCCGTTTAAAGTTTTTATTTTAGATAAGCTGGCGCAAACGTTTAGACAGACCGATGGTTGGGCGCCGCGAAACCTTTAGGGGTCAAATAGACGAAGGGCAGCATGAGTCAATGAACAAGAACTATAATAAATTTGAAAGGGCACACGATATAATGGCGGAGCTAATCAAAGCCCCACTCCCTCTTGAGCCGGTGGAGCTTGGCAACATTAGCGACAGGGAGCTTGGCTTTTTGAAGAGTAGCGTAGAGATGATGGCGGACTACTTGGACTCGCTGGGCTTTGATTTCAGAGGCCACAAAGAGGAAGTCCTGATGCCGATTTACGAGGAGTTCGAGAGGCGGCAAAAGTAAATAGCAAAATATGCTATAATTTGTAAAAATAAGGATGAAAAATGAAGAAAATTAAACTGCTGACGGCGGCTGTTATAGCCGGGCTTATGTTGGCAGGATGCGGTGAAGATGATGGGCTTGTAAAGCTAGAGAATGCAAATCCGGCAATAAAACAAGCAAATTACGATGCAATGGTCAATAAGCTAAAAGAGAGAGTTAAAAATGTAGATTTTGAATTTTATCATGCACAGACCTTATTTAATGGCGAAAATTGGAAAAATTATACATCAGAGCAGGGCTTTGCCAAATTTACAAGATGGAAAGCTCAAAACGACCTCATAAACAATGAGAAACTCGTAGTAGTAGTCGTAGATAAAAATAATAAAAAAGTAGGGTCGGCATACGAGGTCGAATGTACAAAATGGGGCAAATTTGAGTGCGATCCAGAATATATAACGGTTCTTGAAAACGGAAAAAGATAGAAAAAGGAGAATCCCCAATGAAGACGACGTTACCCGATTTAACCAAAGAATCGATACTCGCATATCTATCCGAGCTCAAGCCGGGTCTTGAAAAAGACGGCATCCAAAAGATAGGACTTTTCGGAAGCTATGCCAAAGGTTATGCGGGTGAAGACTCGGATATAGATATAGTCGTTTTGGCCGACAAAAAGGACTTTTTGGATAGACTGCACGCGTTTAAAGCGCTTGCGTATTTAAATGATTTAAAAGAGCAGATCGCGGGCAAATTTCATAAATCGGTAGATATTTGCGATTTCTATTCTGAACAAAAAATGCAAGACGACAAGATAGTGAGGGGAGCGATTTATGTCTGATAAAAAAATTATATATCGATTAGAACTGGCGGTAGAAAAAATAGATCAAGTATTTGAAATTTGTAAGCCCAAAGGCGTTACAGCAGCACTAGAAGACGAGCTGCTTGCAAAGCCAGCGATAATGAAACATATCGACGTCGTATACCAGCAATTTAAGAAGCTTGAAGAAGCGCAGGAATACCATATATTAGATAAATTTAAAAAAGAAGATATAAAAGGGATAAGAGATATCAGAAATTGGTCTTCTCACAATTATGACAATATACAAAACGAGATCATAGAAGACGTTATACGCACAGATCTTCCTAATCTCAAAGAAAATCTTCAGAAAGTCATAAAAGAAACGAAGCAAGAGCTGTGCGAAGATTTACAAAAAAAGATCGATCGCTTCGTTAAGAAGCAGAATATTTTAACCCCGCAAGCCAAGAGCGATCTTGGGGCAGATATTCAAAAAGGCTACAACGACTTACGAAAAAATGGACTTGAGCTTGATAAATCATATGCAGACAAGCTCAAGGGCATCATCAAAAGCAACTCGAACGAAAACGTAAAATAATTTTGCGTTTGAATTTTTAAAAAGGGGAAAATAAGCTTCCTTCCCTTTCTAAATTTTAATTTTTTTATACTTCTTTTTACATAAATTTAAAAAATATGATATTTCTAATTTTACTATATTTTAATGAAATATAATTTTATTTTTAAATATTTTATTATTTCTTAAATATAATCTACTCTCGACCGCCAAGTTCATTATTAAATTTATTTTGATCCGCCGGGCGAGAACCCTGAGTTTTAGTCTTACCGGATCGTTCAGCCAAGACGTCTTTATAAAGCCTCTTTTCGTTTTTGATTTTTACTAGACGATCGTCAGGCTTAACGCCCAGCACCGATACGCCTTTAAAATATTCTTTGAACAAAAAACCGTCCTTATCGATTTTATCGCTATTTAAAAGCTTTTTGCCGACGTAGTCGAAGCGTTTTTGACAAATATCCGCGATAAATTCCTTATTGCTTTTTAGCCTTTTTTCAAAAGCGGTAGCCTCTTCGCCGATTATGCCCGAGTGCTGCAAGACGTAAAGGTTTTTATCTAAAATTTCAAGCTTTGCGGTTAATTTAAAAAGACTTTCGTTACGCCCGAGCATGCGAGTAACTAGCAGGCTATCCTCGAAATACTTCCTAGCCGCATCGTCCTCGCGGCCGCGATGAATAGCGATAGCGCGTCGCACTTTTTTATAATTTTCGACATCGGCCTTGCTCGCGCCCCTATTTTTCGGATAAATTTTATTGTAGTTGTAGCTAAAATTTTCAAGTAAATTTAGCCCTGCGGAGTGGTCTTTATAGTGAGCCAATCGCATCTCGTTAAGCTGCGTAGCTTGACTGGAAATTTTATTTATTTTGTCGATTTCAGATAGCACGGCCTTGCTCTTTTCTTTGATGACTCGGTTACTTTCTTTTAACTCACGAGCGAGCTTATATACCCGTTTATTTCGCTTTTTAGTATAAAGCATAAAGAGCCGTAAGAGCTCTTCGTTATCTTTTTTAAGCGCGGCAAGCTCGTTATTCATAGCTTCAATTCGCCCTGCCGTAGCGTCATAGCTTTGCTTATTTTTATCCTGCATTTTTGAATAATAGTCGTTTATTTTATCTTTTGCCGTATAGTCGTCCGCTTCCAGCTTCACGGCGGATTTTACTTTGTTAAATTCGAGCCTTAAATCCTTTTGCAAGAAATTTTTATTCTCGTATTTTAGCCCACGAGCTCCGAGAGAGTAAGCGAAATTCGTCCGCACGTCGTCAAAAAACTCTCTGATTTCGCTTCTGCTATCAAAGTGGATTTTTTTATTGGTAAAGCTATTTCGTTTATTTAAAACCACGTGCACGTGCGGATTATTCTGATGGGTGTGTAGCACGAAAGCATACTTGTGTCCGCTAAAATTTAGACCTAATACGTTATGTACGCTCTCGCTCAAAGCTCTTAATTTTTGCTGATCGTCGCAAGGCTCGTTGATAGAAAAAATTAGATGCCACGCGTCCTTCGAGTTTGGATTATCGCCGAAATCCTTGCCCCAATCTTTTAAAACTTCATCGCTGCCTACTCTCTCCCCTTTTTCATTGATAGCTGCGCCGTCGAGAGAGTTTTTAAGAGCGTAGTCGATGCAACGCTTGATGGAAGTTTTAGGTAAATTTGAAATCATCTTTACGACTGATTGCTTGGCAAAGTTATTTTTAGGAAAAGGAATATGCGAGCGAGAAAATCCTGCGCCGCTTCCAAAAGAAACGTATTTATGCTCCGATTTTGCCGTGCGAGTATAGCCGGCTCTGATAGCTTTTAGTTCTTCGAAAAACGCATCCCAATCGCGTCTTGCCAAATTCTCTCCCTTTTAAATTCTTAAAAAGTATTCATAGCTTTTAAAGATATTTGCAAAAGATGTTAGTGTAAGTAGCTTTAAGAAAAGATAATGCCAGAAGTAAGGCAGGATAACCCCTTTTATATATCACTTTTTTAAGTTTAGCCCATTTTACGGCGATAAAACGCCTAAAAATGGGGAAACTAAACTTAAAAAAGCTGTGATTTTCGGTAATTTTGCAATTACCGAAAATAAAATAAAACGCAGAGCATTTTATTTTTGAGAAAAAGCAAGTAGGTTTTAAAAGGGAAAGCGTAAAAAAGCACAAAAATATTTGAAAAGTTAGAACTATATTCACGATGCGTAAAAATAAAACAAGAAAATTTTATTCGGATAAGCTTATGGACAAAATATAAGAAAAAATTAAAAATATCTAGCAAAAGTATTCAGAGATAAGCAAAACGAAACGGAAGAGAAAATTTTTAAAAGAATTTGTAAAATTTTTGAAAAGCGTAATTTTGTAAAAAGACTTTTTTAAAAAAATAATCGCAAAAAGCCTATAAAATAATCAATGTGAAAAAGTAAAAAAGTAAATAAATACTTATAAAATCTTTAAAAGAATTGCTTGTATATCCTTTAAATCGCTATTCACAAAATCACTTTTACAAAATCTCGCTTTTTGAAAAATAGTATAGTGCTAGAAATCGAAAATATTCTAATCAAAAAGGAGCAAACAATGAGAGAAGTCTCAAAAAAGGCGAAAAGTATTTTTTACTTTTTAATGTTCTTGCCGTTTCATTTATTCGGAGCGGGCGGCCAAAACGTTTTAAAAACTTTGGAAACAAAGGCAAACGAACAAATCACTGAAGCCGGAAGTAGTGCCGCAAGCGTTATCAATACGGTAATCACCGTATTTGGTATTATTTGGGTCGTAGTATTCTTAACGATAATGTTCGTAAATATCGAGGCTTTAAAAAATAATATAAAATTGCTACTTGGTATCGCGATTATTCTTGGTATTGCATACGGCTTATCTGCCGCAGCAATGTAAAAGGTAAAAGCGAATGATAGTGACCGACTGCTATATGGACTTAACCAAAAGAACGAAAATCATAGGTCTAACAACCACGAGTCTATTCACGATTATAATCGCTGGATTTATCTCGTGGTTTATCTTGATTTTATATTCGCTAGCAGTCGTTGCTATTTTATACTGCTTCTTCTTTATTTTAGAATTTTTTGATGAAGACATATACGACATCATCGGTTCTAAAATGAAAATATCGCAAAACAAATTTTATGCATAGGTTAGAAAATGGCTCGCGGAATAATAGGCGTAATCAAAGAGTGGAATCAAAACAAAAAGAAAGAAAAACTAAAAAGAGAGCTTGGCATTGACGTAAGCCAAGAAAAACCAAGTATTAAAAATAAAACGGAAAACGACGTTTTATCAAAAATCAATAAGATCAATAAAAAAGCGGATGAAATTTTAATGATAGCAGAACCGCAAATTTATACACTGGCAAAAGAAAACAACATCGCCTGCAAATACGGCGAGAATATAATAATCACCAAAGACGGCAACGCAAGTATAGCAGTAGAGCTAAAAGGGGTAAGCTACGCCGGAATTAGCTTAGACGACGAGACGGACTACCTTTTAAACCGCGTTATGTTTTTTACGACTTTGAAAGATGACGTAGAAATAAATTTAATCATCAAAAAAACAAAGCAAGACTACAAAGAATATACAGACAAAAATATAAATCCGTATGCGAACGAGATCATAAAAAAATGGGAAACCAATCAAGATATATACGCTATAAGATACTTTTTAATAATTTCTACGATGACGAAAAATATCACAGGACTACTGGAAAGCTTTAAAACCAAAATGACTAGCGAAGAGGGCGACGAAAGCAACGAAAGCGCAAAATTAAAGCAAAAAATCGAGCTTTTAAGCGATACGTTCTCAAACATCAAAAACTACTTTTCGATTTATCAGCCAAGACAGCTAAGCGGCGATGAGATCATAAATTTTTATGCCACGTATTCAAACGCGAAAGAGACGAACCTTGCATATACGAATGAGCTGATCACAGATAGTTACATAAGCTCATACGTCGAATTTAAAAAAGACTACATAGAGTTTTACCGCAACGACGGCACGACCAAATACGCTAGATTTATCAGCGTAAAAGCCTACGAAACTGAGCAAATCAAGTCGATCATCACCTCAAATTTAATCAAAAGCAATAACGAATTTATGGCTATGATTTATCTAAAAGCCTACGAAAAGCGCAAGGCGATCAAGAAGATAAAGGACACCAAAGCGTTTGCGGTAGAGCTAGTCCGCCAAGAGCTAGATCAGTTAATGGAGCTAATCCAAGCCGACAGAGAAAATTTAGTAGAAACGAGCTTTTCGGTATATTGCCTAGCCGATAGCCTCAAAGAGCTGGAAAACCGCTCGAACGAGCTAAAAAATATCCTAGAAAATCAAGGATTAAATGTTGTCCGAGAAACGCTAAATCAAAAAGCTCTTTATTTTAGTTTCTTTCCTAGTCGCGGAAATTTAAACGCTAGAAAGAAAACGCTAAATATCAGCAACTTAGCCACGATCGCAAATTTTGAAAACGAAGTAACCGGATTTAACCAAAACGACTGGGGCGGCGAAGCGATAACGACATTTAAGCACCTAAACGGCACGCCGTATTTATTCAATTTTCACTGGCAGCCAGACGGCGATCGCCCAGCCGGGCATACGATGATAGTGGGCGGAACCGGAAGCGGAAAGACGACGCTGGCGCAATTTTTAATGACAAATTTATTTAAATACCCGATAGATATATTTGCAATGGATAAGCTACGCGGTATGTATAACTTCACGAACTACGTAGACGGCGAATATCACGATAGTGAGAGCGATGGCTTTAAATTAAATCCGTTCAGTCTAGCTGACACGAACGAAAATAGAGACTTTTTAAAGTCATGGCTACGCTTTATGGCCGAAGTTAAAAACGACGAGCATGAAGCCATAAACGATATTAACAACACGATAGACCGTATATACGACATGAAGCAAGATGGTCAAACGCTAACGCTAAGCGATTTTATTATATCGCTTCCAAGCGACAATAACGAGAAATCAAGACTAAAAATCAGATTTGACAATTATAAGGGTTCGATATTCGACAACAAAGAAGACGCCCTAAATTTTACCAAGCAGCTATCAGTGTTAAATATGGATGGCATACTGCAAAACAAAAAAACCGCCGGACTTACGGCTATATATATTTTTCATAAACTAAAAAATAAAGCCAAAAATAGCGCGGATAAGCGCGGCTTCTTTTGCTTTATAGACGAGTTAAAGGATTATTTGCAGGATGAGACGATGCAAGAAAAAATCCTAGAAGCAATCCTAGAAGTTAGAAAAATCGGCGGAGTAATGTGTATGGGCTTTCAAAATATGAGCTTATTTAACAACATTGAGCGCGGCTCGTCTTTTTTGGACAATATCGCAAATTTTGTCATATTTCCGACCAATAGCGAAGAGACGCTGGCGGAGTTAAACGCGATGATAGGATTAACGCCGACGGAAGCCAAATTTTTAAAAGAGACAAACTCGAATGCGAGGCAAATATTGCTAAATATGAAATTAAGAAACGAGAGCGCAAAGCTGGATATAGATTTATCGAGGCTCGGAAGCTACTTGCGAGTATTCTCGTCAAGCTCGGACAACGTAATGCTTTTAAAGCAGCTTAAAAACGATAGCCCGGTTCACTGGCGAAAACATTACATAGAATTTAAGGGGAAGAGGAGTTAAAGATGAAAAAGATTGCAATCATCATGGCGGCGTCGATACTAGCGGCGCTTTTAAGCGGATGCGCGGATAAACCTAGCAAAATAGAAAGAATAAGCCCCTGCGCTTGTTACGATTTTATAAAGGTGGGTTAAATGGCGTTTGAAGAGAGAAAGATCGACCCAAATTTTATTTTTAGAGCCGAAAGAAACATTAAAGCGTATATGTTTTATACGATCATAGCCCTCGCGGTCGTAAGCGTAAGTCTGGCGGTAGCAATAGCGCTTTTAACGCCGTTAAAGGAAACAAAGCCGGTTTTACTTAAATTTTCAGATGGCGACTCCCGCTTCGTGACTATAGACGATACGAGCCTAAATGTCCGCAGCAACGAAGAGCTGCTAAAAAGCATTTTAGCTGGATACGTTAAAAACAGAGAGATGATAAATCGCATAGATGATGTCGAGCGCTACAATGAGATACGCACGCAAAGCAGCAGGCAGGTATGGGAAGCGTTTCAAAGTTTAGTAAGCGATCCCAACTCGATTTATACGACTAAAAATTACTTCCGCAACATTCAAATTTTAAACGTAGCCGTTTTAAGTCAAAACGTAGCGACGGTCGACTTCCAGGCCGAGATCACAAATCCTACGCGCACCGAAGTAAGCTATAAAAAATACAGAAGCGCGATAGAGTACGACTTTCGCAACCAAAGCGGCACATACGCCGATACGATGAAAAATCCTACCGGTTTTATCGTAAGTAAATATCAAATAACGCAAATTTTGGACGAAAAGGGCTCAAAATGAGAAATTTAATAAAACTTTCGATCGTCTCGGCACTTGCTTTAAATTTAAGCGCGGCCGAGCCTCAAGAGGGACTAAGCGAAGAACAGATGAATCAAATCCGCGCCATTATGCGCCAAACGCAAGAGCTGGTAAACGAGCAGCAGCAAAACGGCTCTATGGGTGAAGATATATTTAACGATAAAAACAAAGACGTAAACAACAATATACAATCGAATTTTAAAATAAATCCGCTCGGACTATACAAACAAAGGCAGCAGCCGCAAGGGGCAAAATTTAACGACCCTAACGGCGGGCAAATTCCCGAACAAGACGTAATAGACTTCGGCGGTGCGCCCGATGGTTCGGATAGGCAGATAGGCAAAGACGAGCTGGAGCTTATGAAAAACGCCATCCGCAATCAAGATTTAAAGGCATTGCAGCAAAAATTTCACTCAAAGAAATACAGTGGATACGAAAATACGCAAGTAGTCAAATATCAGCCCGATAAAACCATCAAAATTCGCACGCGCCATGCAATGGCCACTACGCTGATATTTGATAGCGAGATAGATAATTTCGTGCTAGGTGACCAGACTGGCTTTAAAATAGAGCAAATCCCAAGCCAGCCTAATGCTATCGCAATAATCCCGCAACTAATCGGCATCGATACTAGCCTAACGATTTTTACAGGTGATGGAAAAATCCATACCTTTTATATTTTTTCAACGGATTATAAAAATTCAAGCGACCCAAGCTTCATAGTTCGTATAAAAGACGGCGAAACGCAAAAAGCTAAGCTTGCCAAGCTTGAAGAGGACGGCAAGGAGTATTTAACAATAAAAGACGGCATAGCCGAGCTGAAAGTCAAAAAGAGCGATATTTACAGCGGATATACGCAAAAAGCCAAAAAAGAAAATGAGTGGCTGCTATCGGCTGAAATTTTTAGCGATAAGAAATTTACGTATTTTAAGTATTCCAAAGACGAAATGCCGCAAATCCCTACTATTTACGCAGTCATTGATAAACAAGATAGCCCGGTAGAAACGAGGGTAATAGGCGATTACATAATCGCAGAGACTATAAATCCGAAATTTACGATTAAAAGCGGCGATAGCTACGTATGCGTAGAACGCAAAGAAACGCAGGCTGAAAAACTAAGAAAAGAGATAAGAAAAAATTTAAACACCGATGAAGAAGCCGTAAAACAAAGACAAAAAGAGAATAGCAAAACAATAACGAAAAACCAAGAAAAATATAACGAATCCACAAAGAAAGCAAGAGGATTTTAGAATGAAAAAGGGGAAGAAAACGCTGCTTTTAAGCCTTGCGACGCTTAGTATAATTTCCTCTCCCCTTTTGGCGGAGGAAATTTTTAACGAGGCGGCCGGGCAAGAGCAGCAAGACGAGCAAATAAGAAATTTACAAAACCAAAAGAATCTGAATCATCTTTTTGAAAATTCAAAATTTCCGGTCGACGATTACATTTATAAAGCCGGAAAGAAAATGCCGAGCGAGGACGGGCAAAATTTAGGCGAAATTTTAAAGAAATTAGAAGAACTCGAAGCTAATAAAAAGCAATCCGGGCAGATCACGCCAGGAGCGCCGGCCGCTACGCCCGAAGATATGACAAAAGAGCAAGAGCAAATGGCGCAGCGCGCTAGAGATAAACAAGAAGAGCTAAAAGCCAAGCAAGAGAGTCTAAAACAAGAAATAAGAAGAGACAACCAGGCCGCCTACGAAAACAAAATGCGCGAGCTAATAAGAGCTCAAATTTTAGCTAATCGCAACAACGAGATAAAAAACGTAAATCAAAACTCATTAAAATACGGCGCCGATGGCTTCTCAAATCAAAAAAGCCTAGATGTCAGCACGAATGAACACAGACTATACCGCACTATTAGAGCCGGGCGGCTGATCCCGGCAATTCTAACAAGCGCGATAAGTTCGGATTTGAGCGGAATAGTAACGGCTCAAATAGAGCAAGACATATATGCTGCTATGGGGCGAGCGGTGCTGATCCCTCGCGGAAGTAAAGTGATAGGCTTTTACACCAACGACACCAAAATCGGGCATGAAAGGCTGGAAATCAGGTGGCGCGAGATAATCACGCCGCAAGGCATTAATATAATGCTAACAGATGCAATGGCCGCCGATAATATGGGAATGAATGGAGTCGTAGGAGCGATAAATAATAAATATTGGGAACGCTACGGCATAGCCTACTCAATTTCAACGATTACGAACGCTTTGCTTTTAGGTATAGCCTCAAAAATGGGAAATTCAAACAACTCTTACGCCACCGAAATTTACTCAAATGCTAGAAGCGACGTAAGCAGCGTAGTGCAAGACATAATCCAGCAGCAAAGCCAAATCAAGCCAACCATAGAAATCAAAAGCGGAAGCCGTATATTTTTAGTGCCTACAAATCATATGTGGTTTGCAAAACCAAAAAACGGCGAAGTGATGATGCAATATTTTAACGATTAAAGGGAAAGCCGATGCAATACGAGCAAATCAAAAGCCAAGTTAAGACTGAGCTACAAAATAAAAAAGCAAACGATAGACTACTAAAACGCATAGCAAATCAGCTAAAAATTACCGAAAAGGCTGAGGCAAACGCTGCAAAAGAAAGGCAGAAGCTAGAAAAGCTAGTGCAAGAAAAAAACGATTTGGTAAGCACGAGCACAACAGAAGCAAGCCAAGAAGAGTAAAATGAGCGAAAGCATAATTTTAAATAATATTTTAGGCGTTTTAAAGCCGTATTTGACCCTGCGGGCAAACGAACTAATATTTAATCGGCCGTGCGAAATAAACATAGACTACGGCGACCACTGGGAAATGGTGCAAGACCCAAAGCTAGATATAAAATTTCTAAATAATTTTTTGATCGAGCTGGCCACTAGAAGAAATCAGCGCTTCGACGAAACGCATTGCCACCTCTCATGCGAACTGCCCGATCCGTTTTTGCGTTACCGCGTCCAAGCGCAGCATAAATCAAGTCTGTTTAATAGCGATATCGCAATTTGTATAAGGATACCCAGCAAAGAGGCCTTTAAACTAGAAAGCTTTACATTAAGTCAAAACGTGATAAACGAGGGCTGGACTTATGAAAAAATCAAAGAGCTGATTCGGGATAAGAAAAACGTACTTTTAAGCGGCGGAACGGGAAGCGGGAAGACCAGTTTTTTAAACTCGTTAATGGGAGAAATAGACCCGGGCGAGCGAGTAGTCACCATAGAGGACAGCCAAGAGCTGAGGGTAGAAAACGTAAATAAAACGCAGCTGGCCGTACCCAAAATCGCCACCGAAATTTACAGCTATCAGGTAGCGATCGATAATGCGATGCGCTTGCGACCCGATAGGCTATTTTTAGGCGAGATAGACATCCGCAATACCTTTTCGTTTTTAAGGGTAAACAACACCGGGCATGCCGGAAATTTAAGTACCTTGCACGCAAATAATCCCAAAGACGCCATAAAAGCCATTAAAACCAATATTATTTTAGGAGGCGGCCTATCAAGCGTGGACGATCGCATGCTAGATAGCCTTATCGTTACGGCGATCGATTACATTATCCAAATAGCCAGGGTTAAAAATCAAAGAGTCGTGACGGATATCTTAAATTTAAAAGAACTGGACATTGCAAAGATCGTAGCATGAGAAAAGTAGCCGCGCATTTTATATATTTTACCGAAGCCGACGCAAGGGTACTAAAACGCATATCTCAAAGACGCAATGAAAGTAAATCGGCAGTAGTTCGAAAGCTGGTACATGTAGAAAAATACGCTGACGTGCTAGAACAGATAGAAACGAATAACGAAATAATAAGCGAATTCTTACGAGAATTCGGTCGCTTGGGAGTAAATTTAAATCAGATTGCCTATCATCTAAATGCAAACATTACCGGCCCCGAAGAAGCCAAGAATGACCTAGAAAAAAATATGCGGAGCTTCGCAGTAGCCATAAAAGAATTAAGCGCAAAAATGGAAGATTTAAAAATAAAAATAGATGTCAAACATACTAAAACGCCGAGCAATGAGGGAACAAAAGGGGAGGAAAATGGATAGTTCAAAAGAATTTACCGCTAAAAGATGGGCTTGGGCTTTCTTCGTTTCGCTCATAATGGGCGTAGTGCTATATTTGGCGGTAGTCAAGGTTATTTTTAATCCGGATTTGATAAAAGTACCCGCAGTGGCGTATAAAATTTTAATAAATATAGGCGCGCCGACGCTAAAATTAAAGGCTTACGTTGCATTATTTACACTGATCGCCCCGTTTTTGGTAGTCTTTACGTGGTGGCTATTGCCGTATTTTAGAGACGGCGAAGATTATGGCTCAGCAAGGTTCGCGACGCCCGAAGACTTCCCTAAAATGAATATAAACTATAAAAACGGCTTGGTGCTAGGATGTCACAATATAGATAGCGATAATCCGCAGTTCTTAAGGGCTACGCAGCCGCTCTCAACGCTAGTGGTAGCACCTCCTGGAAGCGGTAAAACGGCGGGTATGATCATTCCGAATTTACTAAGCGTACCGGCTTCTTGCGTAACGTTAGATATCAAAGGCGAACTATATAAAAAGACAGCCGGGTATAGGCAAAAATATTTTAACAACGAAATTCAGCTATTCTCCCCTTTTAGCTGGGATAATACGCTATTTTTTAACCCGTTCGATCGCTCAATCGTTAAAGACATGGAGTATATACATATCAAAAAATTGGCCGAGCAGATAGCTTCTACCATTTTCGTAGGCGAAAAAGGCAGCGAAAACGATCACTGGATAAAATCGGCAAGAACGATGTTTGTATTTTTCGCCGAATACTTTATGCAAAAAGACAAACACGCTACGCTAGCCCAACTTGCACAAGCTCCAAAAGCCGATTATTTCGAGTATTTGGACGAAAAATTCGGCGAAGAGGCAATGAAAGAGATAGACGAGGACGACCCGGACAAAGAAAGAGAGAGAGACTATGACGTAGATACTTTTAAAATTTGGCTAAAACAGACAAGCTTTGACGAAAGTATCGACGAAAGCACGAGAAATCAGGCTAGAGCGTATGCAAGAGCCGCAGATAATGAATTTGCAAGCATAAAATCGACATACGATACATTTATGACAGTTTTTAGCAATCCGCAAGTAGCCAACGCAACCAGCAAGATGAGCTTTACGTTCGAGGATTTAAGAGCGAAAAGAATATCGATGTACGTAGTCGTTCAAACCGAAGATATCGAAATTTTAGCTCCTTTAATTCGTATTTTCATAGAAACATTATTTAAGAAATTAATGAGCGGAGAAGAGTGCAGCGATCCCGAGAGATTTATATACTTTTTTGGGGATGAGTTCGTGCGCTTCGGCAAGATGCCATTTTTATTAGAAGCCCCCGCACTTTGCAGAAGCTATGGGCTTTTACCGGTTTTTGTTACGCAAAGCTACGAGCAGATCAAAAAATACTACGGTGAAGACGATATGAATATCGTAAAAAATAACAGCGGATATCACGTAATTTTTAACATGAATAGCGACAAAGACGCAGAGGATACGAGTAAGTTAATCGGCGACTACACAAATATCAAAATCAGCAAATCGCAAGGCAATATGGAGCTGTTTAAAAGCAATATCTCAAAGAGCAAAGAAGCCAAAAAGCTAGTAACTGCCCAAGATTTGAAAAACCAAGATAGTAGCGATATTTTAATTCTTGTTAAAGGCTTTTACAAGATGCCCATCAAGGCAAAAGTGCCTTATTGGTTCAAGATGGCACAGTGGAAAGGGGCAGATAAGCTAGAAGTTGAGGCAAAGGACGACCAAGGCGAAGCTGCCGTCAAGCAAGACGCCTATACGGCCAAAAAAGGGAGCGAAAAAGAGGCAAAAGGCGAAGTAAATACGGCACAAAACGGCTCAAGCGAGATCAAGCCTGCGGATGATAAAAGACAACAAAGAGACGAGCTGCTAAAAGCTCTAAAAATTAAAGTGGATAGGGAGTAAAATTTTATAAATTTTTATAATAAATTTAGCAAAAAATTTAAAAATATAATATTTTTATTTTTGTTAAATTTAAATTATATGTAATTTTATTTTTAGATGTTTTATTATTTTTTAAGAGCTCTAATCTAAATTTTTATAGAAGATTTAAATTAGAGCTCAAAGCTCTAAAATCTACCCTAAGGAGTAAGCAATGACCTATGCAGAAAAGCAAGAGCAAGAAAAGGCATACAAAGAGTATGAGAAAAATCTTGCCGAGCGATTTGCGACAAGCGAAGACGGTGAGTTTGAAATCAGCGACGGCGAGAGCAAGGAATGGGAATATTTAAATAAGTCCCACCAAAGCATGGAAGTCGCCGATCAAGACGAGCCCAATACCGACTCATAGCCCAAAAGCTATGAGTAAACGACAGACGTAAGGATAAAAAATGGCAACGGAACAAGAGAAAAAGAGTTGGGAGCAGATGAGTAATGCCGAGAAAAAAGAGAGCTTCGATAAATATATGAAGTATAAACTTTTTGAAGCTCATAAGACCGCAAAAGCGGATTGGCAAAGGGATATGAGCAAGGAAGAGGTGGATAACACCATGCCTTACAACGCCTTAACCGGCAAAACGTATTCAAGAGAGACCAGCATGCTTTTAAGGGCGGAGATGGCCATAAAAGGCTACGACAAGGCTCAATTCGTAACGATGGAGCAAGGCAACGCGATGGGCGGGGTGCTAAAGCTCAAACACGACGAGCAAACCGGCGAAATTTTAAAAACCAAAAACGGCCTACAAGCGAGAGTGGACGGCGTTAAAATGCTTTATATCGCAGATCACGAGCTAAGGCCGAAACTGGACAAAGACGGCAAAGAGGTTATAGCAGCAGTCAAAGACAAAGACGGCAACGTTAGACTCGATGAAAATACCGGCAAGGCGATCACGTACGTAGTCAAGGAAAAAATCCCGATAAAGCCGCGATTGGAGACGAAAACGCTCTATCACGTAAGTCAATTCGACGGGCTAAACGAAGAAAAAATCAAGGAGCGGGATCTAACTGCCATCCAAAACTACCGAGAGGCGGCCAAAAACCAAGCATACGAAGTCAGAATAGACTACAGCAAGACATTGGGGATAGGCGGAAATTTAGCGAAGCAGCTAGACAACCTAACTATGGCTCAAATCAAAGGCGTAGACTACTATAACCCGGCGCAAAGGCTTGATATGTCCAAAGAAGCCGAGAAAGCTAAAAAGCAGACTAGGCAAAAAGATAAGGGCATGGAGCAAGGCAGGTAAGCTAAACCAAACTTAGGGTAGACGGGGCGAAAGCCCCGAATTTAAAGGAATTAAAATGTTATTTGAATTTTTGAATTTTTTAGGAGTCGGCGACGGAATGACCGCCAAAAAGCAACCGATAAGCGCGGATGATGTAAGCATAAAAGAGGGAGCTGAAGAGTTTATCATCGAGATGCAAAGCCCGTATTTTCAAGAGGAGATTACGACAGAGACGATAATGAAAGACGGCAAAAAAATAGAAATCAAAAAGATAAAAATCTCAGAGCCGCTAGATAACAATAAAGCACTAATATCGATAAAAACCTATAAAAAAGATATAACGAGAGCATAAAATGGCACAGCAGCAAGTAGCAAAAACGCTTTTAACGGATAGCAACTGGATAAACAAGACTCAAGCAGTTATGCAAGAAAACGTGATGAGTTTATTTGAAAAATTTTATCAAGGAGCTCACGATTTAGTTTATTCGACCGCCACGACGACGATCGTAATCTTAATAGTCGTATTTTGGCTGTTGGATAAGCTAAAAAACGGCTATCCGACGCGAGAGGAGACATTTAACGCTATAAAATATATAATCAAGCTTTGCTTTATTTTTGCCGTTCTTAGCTCATTTGGCGCATATACCGGCGCCCTATACGTCCTAACCATACCTGAAAATATGATAACCGCGACTGTAAGCTCGATTTTTCAGAGTCAAGATTTCGGAACGATTGTAACGGAATCGGCCAATAGGGTGGATAATTTAAGAGCTTTAATGTGGGACTATGGAACAAAAACTTATTTAAAATCACAAGAATGGTCATTTTTGGGATTAAGCTTTAATGGTCCGAGTGATTATATAATGGCAGGGGTTGTAACGGCATTTTTAATGATCCCGTTTTGGATATTTTACTTAGTATTTTTCATTCTATTAATCGGCATCACGATCGTTATATTTTTTAGCAAATTCGTGGCATTTTTGATATTAAGCACGCTGCCGCTAGTGCTGCCATTTTTGATAACGCCGCGCTTTTTGCCGTATTTATGGAGCTGGTACAAGCTATACCTATCATACGCCATCATCGCTCCTTTGGCATTTATAGCCCTAAATTTAGCAATGAATCCGATCATAGAGCTTGAGAAATATCAAAACGTCATAGGCGAATTATTTATAAAGCAGTTTGAATATTTGATTACTGGAGCAATTACTTGCATAACTGCGCTTTTCATAATCAGAAAAATACCAAATTGGATAAATGCGGTACTAGGAACACAGATGGAAAGCGGAGCAGGCGGAGTAGTGGCAGGCGCAGTAGCAGGCGGCATAGCCGGAAAGACTTTGCTGGGTGGACTAGCTAGAAAAGCGACAGGCGGCAGCTTTATCGGCGGAGCGTTGCAAAGCTTCGGCAAGGCTACCGGCGGAAATGCGGTAGGACAAATCACGAAAGCCGGAATAGACGCGAGCGTAAATCTTGGAAAAGATATAGGCAAAGGCACGAAAATGCTAGGAAAAGGCGTATATGATGCTTATAAAGTATTTCGCGGCGGATACGCGGTGCCGTAAGGCTAAAATTTAGAAAATTCTTTTAAAAGGGGTAAAAATGTTCGCACAAGCTACAATCATAGGAAATTTAACCAAAGATATAGAGCTCAGATACACGGCAAGTGGTATGGCCATAGGCAATACCGCAATAGCCTCGACACACAAATTTAATGCGGCAAACGGCGAGAAGCGGGAAGAGACGTGCTTTATAGACGTAACTTTTATGGGTAAAAGTGCGGAAATAGCCAATCAGTACCTGGCTAAGGGTTCAAGGATATTTATCGAGGGACGGTTGAAATTTGACCGATGGACGGATAATAACGGACAAAACAGAAGCAAGCATAGCGTAGTCGTCGATAAGATGATAATGCTCGATACCAAAGATAGGCAAGAAATCGGGCAAAACGAGCAAACCCATTCTGCGTCGCAGATAGACAATGAATATATCGATAACGCGCAAGATGCGCCGTTTGAGCAATAAATTTAACTAAGGAGCGAAAAATGAGCAATGCCGTAATCATCATCGAAAGCCCAAACAAGTGCGATAAGATAGAGCATATAACCGGCGCAAAGGTTTATGCTACCAAAGGACATTTTAAAGAGCTTACAAAGGAGATAGTGGCCGATTATACCGGCTATGAGCCGATATTTGAGATGAAAGAGCAAAGCAAGCATAGAATGAACGAAATTTTTAACGATTGCAAAGGCAAGGACGTCATTATCGCTACCGACCCGGACAGAGAGGGATACGGCATCGGCTACATGGTTTACGAGACGATTAAAAATATCGCCAAAAGCGTAAAGCGCGCCGAGTTTCACGAAATAACCGAAAGCGGCATCAAAAAAGGGCTAGATAAAGCCGTGCCGTTTGCAAGCTCAAATTTAAAGGAATTCGATAGCTTTAAAGCACGAGCGGTAGGCGATAAGCTGGTGGGCTTTATTATGTCGCCTGCTTACATCAACAAGCTCAACGATAAAAATTTATCCGTCGGCAGGGTTCAAACGCCTGCGCTCGCCCTGATCGTAAAAAGAGAGCTTGAAATAAAAGAGTTTTTAGCGAGCCCGGCATCAAAACAGATCGACTACAAAATCAAAGCAAAGCTAAAAACGAGGAGCGGCGTAGAATTTACGGCCGTAAACGATAATATTTTTAGCTCAAAGGACGAAGCGAACGCAAAAATCGCCGAACTTGGCGGTAGCAGGGCGAAAGTATATCAAATAGATACGAAACAAAGCCAAATAAAGCCGCAAGCTCCGTTTAGAACCAGCCAAATGCAAGAGGCGGCGAATAAGAGGCTGGGGTTTAGCTCGGATAAAACCATGAGCCTAGCTCAAAAGCTATTCGAAAAAGGTCTTATAACGTATCATAGAACCGACAGCAACACTATATCGGACGAGTTTATAAACGAAGTAGAGGCTAAATTTAAAGGGGAGGAGTGGTACGAGAAAAAAATATATAAAGCCGGCAGCCAAAGTCAAGCCGAAGCCCACGAAGCGATCCGCATAAGCCACGTGCATGGTTACGGCGAGATAGATGAGATCGCCGGGCGCGAAAGCCTAAGCGATGACGAAAAATCGCTTTATGAGCTCATTTTTCTAAATTCAGTCCTAAGCCAAGCCAAAAATACCGTAAACGAGAACAAAACATACGACATAGACGTCAAGGCTCTAAGCTTTAAGGCCAAGACCGGCAAATGCATTTATAAAGGCTTTAAGGGGGCTTTGAAAGAGCAAGCGGACGATGAAGACGAGCAAGATAAAGACGTAGCCCAAATAGAGCTAAATTTAAATCAAGGCGACGAAGTCGAGGTGCTAGGCTTCGAGCTACAAGAAGTTAAAAAGCAAGCTCCGCAGCACTACAAGGAAAGCAATTTTATCTCCCTTTTAGAAAAAGAGGGCATCGGTAGGCCAAGCACGTATGCTACGTTTCTGCCTACGCTTTTAAAGCGGGAATTCGTAGTTATCGAAACCAAAGGCAAAAATCAAAACATAGTGGCCACCGGCAAAGGGATAAGTTTCATCGAAAGTGTTAAGGCGAATGACGAGTGGATCACGCAAAGCGAATTTACAAAGCAAATGGAAGGCGTGCTAGACGAAATAAGCGACGGCAAAGTAAATTATCTCGATTTTATAAAGCCGCTGCACGAGAAAATGGGCTTTAAAGAGCTAAATAGCGGCGAGACCAAACCTCCGAGCGAGGCTCAGCTAAATTTTGCGAAAAGCATAGCTTCGGATTTAAAAATAGCATTACCGGACGGCATAGAAGCAGACTGGAAAATTTGCTCAGATTTTATAAATAAAAATAAAGATAAAGCCATCCGCCCGCCGAGCGACAAACAAATCAAACTAGCGCAAGATCTAGCAAAAGATAAAAAGCTGGAGCTACCCAAAGGTTACGATACTGATCTGAAAATTTGTAAGGCGTTTATAGAAAAGGCATTGAAGAGGAAATAACATGGTTGTGGACAACACCGAAATCTTTTTTCGTGTTTGCCGTAAAACGACAATCGATAAAGAGCAAGATATAGCCGGGATTTATTTCGGTAAAAAATATAAGGATACGTTAAACCCTGTATTTTTTGACATTTTTAAAAAATACAAGAAAAACTTAGAAAGTCGTTATGAGTGTATTATCGGCAAAGATGATTTTATATGCTTTGCAACGCAAAATAAGAAAAAATTTATTAAAGAGTTTGGCAGCGTACGTTCAGAACTCACTTCATTTTTAGAGCATTATTTAAATGATCCAGAAGCTGATTATTTTGAAATTTGCTTTTTAAAATCGTATTTCGATACAAAAAGCAAAACGGGACAAAAAGGGAAAGAATGAGCCAAATTTCAACCCAAAACGAGCTGGTCGAGCAAGGCTGGATGGCAGATAAAGAAAAGAGAGCCAATGTATATTTTATGAAAGCCAAATACGAGATCGACGACGAGTTTTATACTAGCTTTGACGAGATCAGAGAAGAGCTACGAGACTACAAAGCGCACTTTAAAGGCAAAATCGTAGTCTGCCCGTGCAATGACGGCAAAAATAGCAACTTTTATAGGTATTTCGCCTTAAATTTTAAAACTTTGGAGCTAAAAAAGCTGATCACGACGACGTTTAACATCAACGAGCTAAACTCGAAAGGCACGAAAATAGAGATCACGAGTGACGGCATGAGCGAAACGCAGTTGCGCGGTCGGGGCGACTTTCGCAGCGACGAAGTAAAGGAGATAATCGCGCAGGCCGACATCGTCGTAACTAATCCACCCTTCTCCCTTTTTAGAGAGCTTATAGATATAGCCCAAAGCGGTCAAAAGAAATTTTTAATCGTAGGCGGAACGTATTCGATTACCTATAAAAAGATATTTGAGCTATACAAAAATAACCAAATTTGGCTAGGAAATCACCAAGTAAATATTTTTACTCGCCCGGACGGCAGCAAAAAGCGATTTAGCAACGTATCGTGGTTTACGAATTTAAAAAGCACAAAGCATCAAACCGGCGTAAGACTGATGAAAAAATACAAAGGCAATGAGCACGAATACCCGGAATACGATAACTACAAAATCATAGAAGTGACCAATTATAAAAACATACCGATCGACTATGATGGCGTAATCGGCGTACCCCTTACGTTCTTTTTACGGCACAACCCTGCGCAGTTTCATATATTGGGCTGCGATTTTGAGATCAAGGAAAAATACCCCGAGCTAGTAAAACAAGACTATGCACAAAGCAACACGAAATCGGCCGTCCTAAACGGACAAGAACTATTTACCAGGATAATAATTCAGCGAATCAACGGCCTTAAACCGAGAACTAGGCTAATAAATCAAATTTAGGGAGAAATTTATTTAAAATCATGAAGAAGTCAAAGAAAACAGAACTATTTAACAGCCCCGCCAAGCGATTTATGTGGGTATTTTTGGCCATAAATTTACTAGGCTTTGGCACAAATGCAGTTTTATATTTTTTCAAACTACCTAATAAGGTGGAAACGATCCTAAACGCGGACGCGTTCTTTATAACGCTGGCCGCGATCTGCTATATCGTATTTAACGCAATGCTTTATTTTATTATAAAAATGCACTTCTTACTATCGACTAGAAAAGAGTAGAAATTTATAAAATATTATTGCTATTTTTATGTAATTTTATTTAAAATATACCTTTTATCTTTGATTTTATTTTATAAGATAGTATTTTAACAATATATATTTTATTATTTATTAAGTTTAAGGCGATATAATCATTTTAAATTTTTACGCAAAGGAGAGATGATGATAGTATCGATCTGCAACGAAAAAGGCGGCAGCGGAAAAAGTACGCTTGCCACAAACATAGCCATAAATCAAGGCATGGTAAAAGGCGAGTCACTTTTGCTGCTGGATACCGATCCGCAAAAGTCGATCGCCACGTTTTTAAATATACGAAACGAAGAGGGGCATCCAAAGGCATTTGATTTTGCTTACAAATACGGCGAAAATTTAAAAGAATTTCTGCAAAACGTAGATCGCAGCAAAGACATAGTCGTAGACACGGGCGGCCGAGATAGCAGAGAGATGCGAATAGCCATCGCTCTAAGCGACATCGTGATAATCCCGACCATTCCAAGCCAGTTTGACGTAAGCGTCCTAGACAAAATGGTCAATATCGTAAAAATGGCCAAAGAGCAAAACGAAAAGCTGCAAGCCTATATCGTAATAAACCGAGCCTCGACCAACCCGTTTTTATACAAGAAAATAGACAGCCTGAAAGCATTTATCGAGGAGCTTCAAGAGGATTACATAAGGCTAGCGGGCACGATCATATTTGAGCGCGAGCGCTACAAAATAGCCACACAACTAGGCTACGGCGTAGTCGAGATGAATGACGGCAACAAGGCGGAGCAAGAAATCAAAAACTTATGCGAAGAGATATTTTTAAAAGGGTGAAAAATGAGCATTTTATCGTTTTTTTAGTATAAATTTAGGAAATTTATTATTTTTAGTTTTGCGAAAAATTAAAAATAATGCTATCTTAATTTTTAATATTTCATTTTTTATTAAGATTAAGAGATTAGAATTTTAAAAAATAAAAGGGAAGAAAATGGACTTTAAAAGAGCAAGCAACTCTACGGACAAGCTAGAGGAATTTATAACTGGGGCGGACACGCAAAAAGAAGCGCCGGCAAAAAAGAGCAAAGTGGCGATAGGGACGAAATTCTCAAAGGAACTGGCCGTAAAAATACGAAAAAAATATCCGACGTATACGCTGGCCAAATTTATAGAGCTCGCCCTAACGACGCCGATACCGCATATAAAAGACGATGTGCTGATAACAATTTATGATCAGGCCAAATGGTTCAACACCAGCATGAGCGAGTTTGTGCGGTTTAAAATGGGGCTTATCGAGGCGCCGCAGCCAAACGATCCAAAGGACGTGCAGCATATAAAAAATTATATCGTATTCGTAAGTGATTCCAAGAAAGAGAAAATAAGGCAGATCGCAGAGAGCCTAGAAGTAAGCATCCTGACGTATTCAGACGTTAAAATTTTAGCCACATACGAGCTCAAAGATATTTTTACCTTTGACGAACTGATGCAGTTTAAAGCCGAAGCGAACAACTACGACCTAGATACGGACGAATACATCGCTATGAGAATAAGAGGATAGCGCAGAACCCGGCAATTTATTTGTACCGGGAATGCGTTGTTTTAAGATAATTTTAAGTCCCTAGAAGCCCTGTAAGCGACGATAAGGATCAAAGCGATAGGGTTATGCACCTAAAGCGACAAGAGGCGCAGTTTTAAGCCCCTATTCTTTCCGTTTTTTCATTCAAAATAAATTTGAACGAGTAGCCGACCACTGCTTTTTTATTGCCGTCAGCTATTCTTTTCTCAAAAAGAAGTTTTTTGAAATAGCTTTCATTTAATTCGTTTATAGACGGATTAATTACAAAGCGATCCAAATCGGAAGCGTTATATTTAGCCGGCGCACTCATAAATCTTTCAAAGTCGTCTCTATTAAAATTTACACACTTAAAGCCGTCTTTATCGGCTTTTACGTTTTCGTATTGATGCAGGAGTCGATATAAAGTCTTGGCAAATTTGCCCTTAATCGCAACAAAGTCGTTTAAATCTATTTTCATAAATTTAAGGGTACTGAATAAAATCTCAAGAGCAACCGGGTTTAATCTAAAACTTAATGATTGCTTATTTCTAAAAATCCGAATATCCGTAAAAAATACGCCTACGGTAGTTATTTCATCATCTTCGGTAATTTCGACACTCCTATAGATGGCAGCGCCGTCTTGCCCTAGAACTTTGGCTCTAAAATTCTTTACTTCATCGTTAAATCTGGTTTTATTCAGGCCGGACGGCATAAATCTACAAATTTCAGAGTAAGGCATTTCAATAAATTTGGCATTTTCAACATAGCCCATCTGCTTTGCATACCAGCAGATCGTAAAGAAAATATCATAATCCCTAGCCGTGAAATTAACCGGGAATAACACAGAGTTCATTTTGTTTCGAAAGACAAGCGTGCCGCTCTTTTCGGCTTTAACAACTCTACTGGCTTTTAACACGAAATCACCTTCCTCAAAATAGAAAGAAATTTCACTCATGTCTATACCTCGCAGTTTAAAGATTTAACTGCTATAATAGAGTAAATTTAATGTATTGCGACTTAAATTTTAAAAACACTTAATCAGGATCAATCCTTTTATCTAAAATTAGAGTTACAATGTCATTATTATTTTATAATAAGGGTTGTAAATGGAAAAAATCGTATGGCAAAATGACGTATTTAACGGCGTTACTATAGCTAAGCTTTTTGATGGGCCGCACAGCAAGGAAATACGCATAAATTTAGAAAAAGGCGCTCAAATGAAGGAACATAAGGCTCCTGGCGCTATCATGGTGCAGGTTTTAAGCGGCAAGATAGATTTCAGCGTTGGAGAAAATAGTGTTATCTTGGATACGCTAGATATGATTACGCTCGAGCCAAGTGTCATTCATGCTTTGACTGCTTTGGAAAATAGCATCGTAAGACTTAGCTTGAGCAAAAATGACGATGTAAGTAGGGTTTTTAGAGTCTTAAAAACTTAGTATCTGTTCTTGTGGTTTTTGCTATAAAGCTACCGATAAATAATTAGTCTATAGAATAGCTGTAGTGGTGCTACGCAAGGAAATTTTTGACACCAAAACAGGACAATGAAAAGAGCTTAATATAGGCAACTCTGCTGGGGCTTTGGCGGGATTGCCTACATTATGGTAGTTCAAAATTTACCATATTGGTATCGTTTCATAAGGTGTTTTAAGCCTTTTTAATAATCGGTTTGTCTCTAAGTGGCAGCGGCGAAGTCATTAATCTCCATAAAGCCTTATGTGTATAAGGTTTAGCTTTAAATTTTATAAAATTTATATAATAGCGCATAACTAGAAGCGCTTTTGTCAAATTTACTACATGGGCCTAAAAAATAAAGTAAAAACCAGATATATAAAAATAAGCAGATTTAAATTTAATGCTCGAAAATTTCTTAAATTATAAAAAACTAAGCTTTTGTCAGTCTGCATTAAAAATACAAATTTAAAACTATATAAAATTTATAGCCGTCAAACCGCTCAAAAAATCAAAATTCAAACCATCAAACTCTTTCAAGAAAAATTAATATAACATTTTAAGTTTAAGCTCTATTTTAACTATAGAATAATAAAATAAAAAGTTAATACTTTAAAATTTAGAAACATTATCTAATTTATTTGGTGCTTGTATTTAAAAAATATATAATATTTAAAAGTTGCAATAATTGCGTTATTTTGGCTACTTTAAAGATAAATTAAGCTAGCATGAATAGATAAAAATAACAAAATAGTAATAAAAAAATAAATAGAAAATTAAACTTTTAATTTAAATATCAGTTTAATTGCGCTATAGTTTCACTATTCAATTTCATCACAAGGAGTACCAATATGGGAACCAGAAGAGAACACGACTTCATAGGTGAGCTAGAGATAGCTGATAATGTATATTACGGCGTACAAACATTTAGGGCGCTTGAGAATTTTCATATGAGCGGACGACAGCTCAAAGACTATCCATATTTTGTAAAAGCATTTGCCCAAATCAAAAAAGCCGCAGCTCTGGCAAACAAAGAAGTTGGCGTTCTAGATGCGCAAAAAGCTGACGCTATCGCAAAAGCGTGCGACGAGATAATTGCGGGTAAATATTTAGATCAATTCGTAGTAGACATGATTCAAGGCGGTGCGGGCACTAGCACCAACATGAACTCAAACGAAGTTATCACAAACATCGCGCTAGAAAGCCTAGGACATAAAAAAGGCGAGTATCAGTACCTTCATCCAAATGACCATGCTAACCTCGGTCAAAGCACCAACGACTCTTATCCAAGTTCGATTAAAGTCGCTACCTATGCGAAATTAACAGATCTTTTAAAGGCTATGGAGCTACTAAAAAGTGAGCTAGAGGCTAAAGCAAAAGATTTTAAAGACATCATCAAAATGGGTAGAACCGAGCTAGAGGATGCCGTTCCTACCACTCTTGGCAACACATTTAACGCATTTGCAAGCTACATCAAAAGCGATATCGAAAAAATCACAGCCGCAAGAGAGACTATGGCTGTGCTAAATATGGGTGCAACTGCGATCGGCACGGGCATCAACTGCCATCCTGATTACAAAGTCGCCGTTCATAAAATTTTGAGCCAAATCACCGGCGTAAACTTCAAACCTGCAGACGATTTCATCGCAGCGACTCAAGACACTGCTGATTTTGTTCACGTTAGCGGCGCACTAAAAACTGCAGCCGTTCGCCTAAGCAAGATCGCAAACGACTTAAGACTAATGAACTCAGGCCCAAGATGCGGTCTTGGCGAGATAAATTTACCACAGATGCAGCCTGGCAGCTCCATCATGCCGGGTAAAGTAAATCCGGTCATCGCAGAGGTCGTAGGCGAGGCGTGCTACGAGGTAATCGGCAACGACGTAACCATCATGCTTTGCAGCGAAAGAGGCGAATTTGAGCTAAACGCATTTGAGCCAGGTATCGCTTACGCGCTATTCAACTCGATCTTTATCCTTGAAAATGCGATGAAAACCCTAGCCGAAAAAGCTATCAGAAAACTAACCGCAAATCCTGAGGCATGCTTAAAATCAGTACTTGGCTCAGTCGGTATCGTGACTGCGTTTAACCCATACATCGGCTACGAAAAATCTGCAAGCATCGCTAAAGAAGCGTTGCAAACAGGCAAAGCCGTAGGCGATATCTGCCTAGAGAGAGGATATTTGAAAAAAGAGGAGATAGATAAGATCCTAGAGCCTAAAAATATGCTAAACCCTCACATGGGTAAATAATTTAGAATAAAGTCGTGGAGCGCCGAAGTCAAATTTGGCGCCTTTTAAATTTAGTAAGTAAAAAAATCTAATACAAGGAGTTTTCCTATGGATATAATGCTGATTTTACAGATTATAGTCCTACTTGGAGGTATCTATCTAGGCGTTAGGCTAGGTGGTATGGGCGTCGGATATGCCGGCGGTCTTGGTGTCGTTATCTTGGCGATGCTTGGTATGAAAGTGGATATGAAAGATATCCCGATGGACGTTATTTTAATCATCGCGTCCGTTATTTCGGCCATCACTGCGATGCAAGTCGCGGGCGGACTTGATTATTTGGTTCAGGTCGCATCTAAAATTTTGCGCAAGAACCCAAAACAAATCAACTACCTAGCGCCTATCGTTACCTATCTGCTTACGATCCTAGCAGGTACTGGTCACACTGCGTTTTCTATGATCCCGGTTATCGTAGAGGTTGCTAAAACGCAAAACATCAAACCTAGCGCGCCTCTTGCGCTTTCGGTCGTTTCGTCTCAAGTAGCGATCACCGCCAGCCCTATATCTGCGGCTTTCGTTGCTATGACCGGCGTTTGCGAGCCTCTTGGCGTTAGCTATCCGATGCTACTTTTCATCTGCATATCTACCACTTTCGTAGCTATGATCGTTACAGCCTTTATCGTAAATAAATTTTACGATCTTGATCTCTCAAAAGACCCTATCTATCAAGACAGACTTGCTAGAGGCGCGGTCGCCGAGATCAAAGAGGTAGAGTATCAAGCTCTAAAACCTTATGCGAAAAGATCGGTTGCGATATTTGCCGTCGGCGTTTTAGTCGTCGTTTGCTATGCGCTCGTTATTTCAAAGAGCCTTGGCATCGTGGCAAAACCTATCCTATCTAGAGACGCTGCTATCATCAGCTTTATGCTTACTATCGGCTTCCTTATCGCTACACTTTGTAAGGTCGATACTAGCAAATTGCTTTCAACCAGCACTTTCCAAAGCGGTATGAACGCGTGCATATGCGTCATCGGTATCGCATGGCTAGGCACTACTTTTGTTAACGGACACATCGACAGCATCAAAGAGGTAGCTAAAAACGTCGTTACGCAGTATCCGTTTATACTAGCCGTCGCGCTATATTTCCTAAGCTGCTTGCTATATTCCCAAGCTGCAACCACTCGCGTTATGATGCCTGCGGTCGCTGCTGCGCTAGGTATGACTACGCCTGAAAACTCAGGTCAAATTTGGATCCTAGTTGCTTCATTTGCCGCTGTTTCAGGACTATTCGTACTTCCTACGTATCCTACGACTTTGGGCGCTATCGCTATGGACGATACCGGTACGACAAGAGTCGGTAAATTTGTATTTAACCACTCATTCTTCGTGCCTGGCACCATCATGGTTGCTCTTTCGGTTGCGTTAGCATTCCTCATCGCTCCTGTTCTTATCTAAGGATTTTAGAGCTAAATTTAGCCGAGACTTCGCTCTCGGCTTTTTTAAATTTAAGGACTTTTTCATGAAACGAATCGGAATTTTAGGCGGCATGGGACCGCTAGCTACGATAGATCTATACGCTAAGATCGTAGAACTCACAAACGCCGCAAAAGACCAGGACAACATCCCCATCGTAATCGACAACCATCCGCAGATCCCCGACCGCACGGCGTATATCCTGCACGGAGGCGAGGATCCGTTTCCTTTTATGAAAGAGTCCGCGACGAGGCTCAAAAACGCGGGCTGTGAGGCTATCTGTATAGCTTGCAACACGGCTCACTATTTTGCCAAGCGTCTAACCGACGAGTGCGGCGTAAATATCCTGCACATAGCTAAAATCGCGACCGCGTCGATAAAGTCAAATTTCCCGCACGCTAAAAAGATCGCCGTCATCGCCACCACCGGCACGACCGCGGCTAAAATTTACGAAAACGAGCTGATCGCCGCGGGCCTAGAGTGCGTAAAAATCCCCGAAAATTTGATGACAAACATCATGGACTGCATCTATAAAGGCGCAAAAGCAAACAAGCTAAAAGAGTACGTGGGTCTCTTTAACGACACGATCGCGGCTATCGAGGCTGACGCATATATCGCGGCTTGCACGGAGATACCGCTATTTTTACCGTACGCGACGAAAAAAGATAAATTCGTAGACGCCACCCTCGAGCTTGCTAAAGCAGCCGTCAAATTCGGCCTAGAAAAATAACCAAATTTGCGTCTAATCGGCGCAAATTTACCCCCCCTTAAAACAAATTTTTATAAAATCCAAGCTAAATTTAAAGGATAAACGATGAAATTTGGCGAATTTAAAAATGCAAAAACTTTGAGCCTGGCAAGCCTGCTTTGCGAGCAAAACCCGCAGCTAGCGGAGCAGATAAAGCAAAATGAGTTTTTATATATCTCTTGCTTTGAGGATAAAATTTTAGGCGCCGAAAACCTCGTTCGCTGCGAGATCGGCTCGGTTAGCTACGTGCTGGCGCTGCTTTGCAAATATTCACTCGACGCGGCTAAATTTGACGAGCAAACGCGCGAATACTTTGAGGGGCTTGACGAAGGATACCTAAGCGGCGAGTGCAACGTCGGTGAGGAGGAGTTTGAGCAGATCGCGGAGTTTTTAGATGAGTGCGAAAATATCGTGATCGATAGCTCCTTTTTGGCGCATTCGGACGCGAAAAACATATTCGAGTTTTTGCAAATGCTCGGTAAAAACGTCGTTTTGGCTGACGGCGAGCAGGGCGAGTTTAAAATGGACGGCAAGCTAACGCCGTTAAAAGAGCCTGAGAGCTTTGACGGAAGCGTCGTGTTTTTTATGGATGAGGCGGGCGGTTCAAATTTGAACGGTGAAACGAAAGAACTAATCGGCTCGGCGTCGTTTGCTGCGGCTGCGAAGGTAAAAGACGGCGATACAGTGTGCGTGCAGGCTAATGGCGCCGACGTTGTGGCTAAATTTAAGCTAGAGCCGCAGATGAAGGGCACGGTCGCGCTTTGTAGGGTGAAATTTAGCGGATACGCCTTTAAGCTGGTTAAAATCGTAAAAACGGTGCAGTAGCTAGCAATTTGGCGGATGGATTTATCCGCCGAGGCTATGTAAAATTTAATCTCAAAACTCGGCGTCATAACGTCAAATTTGACTCGGCAGGTATGGTTTTTGGCTGGAGGAGCGGGTAAAATTTGACTGCCGAACTAAAAACCGTTCGCAACCGCAACGCTTTAAAATCCAAATTTTCTCTTATGCCAAAGTTAAATTTAGGCTAAATAAAATTTAATTCAGATGCGTGAAATTTAGTAAAAAAATCGCCTCAAAAGCGCGTGATATTCGCTTTTATAGCGCTTTTTAAACGAAAAAGGGTATAATGGCCGCATGAGAAAATATTTTTTGATTTTTTTACCGATTTTGGCGTTTTCTTTTAGCCTGAGCGTAAATTCGGGCGCAGAGGACGGCAGGCCCTACACAGTGATAAACATCAGCGACGAGAAGGAATTCGTCTGCAAAGAGGAGATCCTCGCCTACGACCGCAAGCTGTATTTTTGCGATGTAGCTAGCGGTGCGCTGCCGAAAGTCGACGATAAAATTTTAGCCCTAGCTGAAGTTAGATTTCGCGAGGAAAAGGACGGTATGCGTATCTACGTCGTGCCGCGTGCGAGCTCCCGCCTGATCTCGTCTAACGAGCCTCTTTATGGCGCGCCCACAGTGCTGTTTAGTAAAAACGGCGGCGCAGCCAAACGCCACGCCATCGTGATAGATCAAAATTTAAGCGAATTTAAAAAGCAAACAAACGCGGGGATAAATTTCGCCCCGATATTTGAGCAGATGACCGCTCCTAGCGTCGGACCGCTCGATCTAAACAAAGCCCCGATAGAAAGCAGCGATAGCAACGACATAAATATGTACCTGGATGTGAAAAAAAGCTATGATGCCAAACGCTACGACGACACGATAGCCACGATCCAGACGGCGCTAAGGCGCTACCCAAACAGCATTTTTGCCAGCGAGTTTTTGCTATACAGACTGCGCGCTTTGGATAAAATTTTAGACTCGCAAAATAGCTTTGAAGGCCTTGGCGCGGCGGATGTCGCAAGCGAGGGTCGCGCGTGGATGAGGCGGTTCGTGTCGGACGAAAACTATCCCGAGGTGCTCTATCTAGTGACCAAAGCCTACCTCAGACAGGAGCTCGTTAGCGACGCGAACTACACGCTAGATATCCTCATGAACGAGCATCCAAACTCAAATTTTACCAAGCTAGCCGTCCTTGAGTTTGCCGACAGGCTCTACGTCACGGGCAGGCAGGACGAGGCGGTAAAGATGTACGAGGATGTGCTATACTCGGCGCAGACGCTAGATGTCGCTAGCCGTGCGGCTCTGAGCCTCGTGCAAGGCAGCATCGACAAGGCCAAATTTGACCGCGCCAAGGACTTTATGCTTAAAATCTTAAACAGAAATCAAGAGTACCTGCTAAACGACGCGTCCAAGCTAACGACGCTGGCTGGGGTATTTCACGAGAAAAATATGGACGATATCGCCGCGAGGATATATGAAATTTTACTCGCGCGCCTAAATAAAAACGACGATGAGTATGAAACCGTGCTAAAAAATCTAGGTATCGCACTAACGGGCACGCCAGACACGCAAAAAGCATACGAATATCTAAAAAGATACCAAAGCGAGTTTGCGGACGGACAGTATGCCGCTATCGTGCAAAATGCGCTAGATAAGCTATTTTTCGCTAGAAACGACGAGAACAACGCGACCAAGCTGCACGAGCACTACGACGCGCTCATCGAAAAATACGGTAAAACGGACGTCGGCGCCAAGGCGCTAAAAGAGCAGGTCGCGCTCTATCTAAAAGAGCGTAAATTTGACTCCGTCCTACGCTATACCCAGGCCGTGCGCGATCTAAACGATACGGACGCTAGTGCGGTATTGGATCAGGCGGCGTTAAATTTGGCAAATGAAGCCATCCGTCAAAACGACTGCGTTACGGCTGTAAATTTGACCGAAAACTACGGCGTGGGCGAGAAAATCGGAGCTAAATTTAAGCTCTTTGACTGCTATATGCGCCTTTCTCGCTTCGCCGCCGCGCACGAGCTCGCCTCGCAAAATATCCTTGCGCCAGACATGCTCGACCGCGTGGAGTGGCTCATCAAACTAGCCTCCGTTTTGATAAAGACGCAGAAGTATAACGACGCCTTGCGCGTAGCCGACGAGGCGCTGGCTATCGCGTCTAGGCAGGAGTATGCCGACGTCTCGCCCGTGCTTTTTTATAGATTTGAGGCGCTGATGGGGCTAGGCAGGCTCACAGATGCCGTCGCGACGATAACGGCCGTCGAGACGCTACGCAAAAACGACTTTAAAGTCATCGAGCTCTACGACCGCATGGCCGAGGCGACGTACGGCGCGAACGACTTTTTAAACGCGTCGGTTTACGCCAAAAAGGCGATCGACCTACAAAAACGCCTGCATATCGCCACCTTTAGCCCGAAAATCGACTTTGAGTACATCGGCTCACTAAGCAAGCTAGATAGGCTGGACGAGGCTTTGCAAGCCGCGCAAGATCTCGTAGATACGCGCCTAGATCCCGAAAATAGACTACGCGCGCTAGCTCAGATCTCGGAAATCTACATCAAACTAAAACGCGAAAACGAAGCAAAGCCGTATCTGCAGGAGTGCGTCAGCTCAAATTTGCAAAGCTCATGGAAGGCCATCTGCGCCGAGCAGATGAAGCTCGTGGAGTAAATTTATCCTTATTTTACTTTTAAGCCCGCTCAAATTTAGCCTGAAAACTCGGCTAAATTTGAGTCTGATCGCCGTAAATAGGCGGCGCGCTTCTAACCATTGCACTAGGGCTTGGCTTGTGCAGGACGCGGCGCTATCTTTTTATCCGTAGATATCTTACGGAAAACGGGTCAAATTTAAAGTGATTTGACATTAAATTTGACTTTTTGTCTGATTAAATTTGCCAAGCGGCGGCAAAACGTAAAATTTTCAAAACGTAGCTACGTTTTTGCTATCAAATTTAATCCCCAAATTTAGGCGCTTTACTACGTCAAATTTGGTTTAATTTCTAAAATAAGCGCTTGTAAAGGAGCTGGCCGTGAACGCAAAATTTCAAGCCGAGATGAAAGAGCTGGACGAGAAATTTGCCGCAATCTCTGAGGATGATAAAAGGCAGTATGATAGGCATAGATTTATCAGGCGGGCGGTTATGATGTACTGGTCGTCGACGTTTGCCTTTTTTTATCTTTTTTCGATCCTAGCGTCGTATATGGAGTCTTTTTTTATAAGCAACGGCATAGAATTGCCGCCTGAAGTTTTTAGCTACATTTGGGGTGCCGTGATGATAGTTGCGCCTATTTTCTGGACGATTTATGTTTTAAAACGAGATCAAACCAAACGATACAGCTATCTTTTTGTGAGGGATCAGTGGGATAGTTTTCTAGCCTTTAGGATAGAAAATTTTGCCAGCATAGTTTTGATTTTATATCCGGTTTTGCTTATTATCGGGTCGTTTTTCGTGAAGGATAGCGGCGGCGAATACGGCGATTATGCGTTTTTATATGGCCTTGTCGTAGCTCCGATTTGCTTGCTTGTTTTTGCGATATGCTACTCTCGCAACAAAAGCTCATATGAGCCCGCACCCGAAGCTGCAGATCTTCGCAGGGGGTCTGGCTTAGTAGCTCAAAGCGCGAAATCAGTAGAGGAAAGACTCGGCGAGCTAAACGACCTGGACGTGGAATTTGATCAAATACCTTGGGACCAAAAAACCGTTACGACGTGCATAGACTTATCAGGCGCGCTAGTATGGCGTTTATCGGGTTTGTGCTTATGGTTTCGTGGTTTGCGAGCTTTATAGGAAACATCTTAGGAGCTGCATACCTTGGTGTTGTGTTGATTTTGCCGTATTTTTTCACGAAAATTTACCTAAAAAGCCACCCAACTAAAAAATACAGCAAATTTTTTATAAAAAATCAGCGACTTTGCTTGGTGATTTTTACGGTTGGAAATTTAGCTAGTATTGCTTTGATCTTGTACCCGCTTGTGCTCATAGTAGCGGCTCTGATCGCTAGAAATGACGAAAAGACGGTGAGTTTGCTTTTGGATGGCTCAAACGTATTGTCGGCTTGTCTGGTTGTCTTTGCGGCATGCTATCTGTCTAACCGAAGTACGTATATACCAAAAGACGAAGCGTAATTTTGCAAATTTGAGGGGCGTTTGATACGGTTTTTGTGCTTGGTGCGGCGGTAAATTTAAGCGGCACGGACACGGCTTGTTTTTTGGGGCTTGGTCAAATTTGCGGCGCATGATAAATTTGATAGGTTTTGTAAAATTTAGACTGTTTAAATTTGGCTTTAAATTTTACTGCGTCTTTTATTTTGGATTTGCGAGCAAGCTTAAATTTGATGAGACTAGAATTAACAAGCAAATTTAAAACCGCTTTAAAATTTGGATTAAACTGCAAACAAGATCAAATTTGACCGTAAAAACCGAGCATAAATTTGAAGTAAGAGTAAAAAGGTGCTTTGCAAATGGGTTTAAATTTGACGAAGCGGCAGCTAAATTTAAGCAGTAAATCGCTCAAATTTAGCCGGCTTTTGGGTCAAATTTAAAAAATCAGCCTCTCGTCGTCTTGTTTAATTAGCGTATCTTGCGCGTCTTGTTTCGGTACCGGCGAGATCTTCGTATAGACTTCGATCAGGCCCTCGTACGCGGTATGAAAGACGCCCTCTGGCTCGATGAAGGTTTTTTGTTTTAGCGGATACTCCTTCATATAGCTTTCCATAAATTTCTTAAACACCGGAGCCACCGTGCGTCCGCCGCCCTCGACCTTTCTCATCGGCGTGTTGTCGTCGTTGCCGTACCATACTACTACCTCGACCTCGGGCGTAAATCCGCAAAACCACGCGTCGATGTTGTTGTTCGTCGTGCCGGTCTTGCCGGCGACCTGCACGCCGTTTAGCCTGGCGCTTTGTCCCGTGCCGCGCTCCACGACCGTTTTCATCATATCTGTCATCAGATAGGCCTGCTCGGGCTCGGTGACGAACGTCCGCTCAGGCTCAAAAACCGCTTCTAAATTTTGATAGTTTATGATGCGTTTGATGAGGCTTGGTTCCACGATCTCGCCGCCGTTTGGAAACATCGAGTAAAATTTAGCAAACTCCAATGGCGAGATGCCAAAGCTGCCAAGCGCGATGGAAAGGTTTTTAGGGATGTTTTTAAAGCCCATCTCGGATAGCTTTTTATAAGCCGTATCAAGCCCGATCTCGTCGAGTAAATTTATCGTGGCGAGGTTGCGCGACTGACGCAAGGCCTCGCGCAGCGTGATATAGCCCTGAAAGCCTCCGCTATAGTTTTTCGGACGCCACTCGTACTGGCTACCTTCGTTAAAGACTCTTGAAATGTCCGCGGCCTTGCTCATCGGCGAGTAGCCCATATCTAGGGCGATCTGGTAGATAAAAGGCTTAAAGCTAGAGCCTGGCTGGCGCATACTCTGCGTGGCGCGGTTGTAGCTGCTTTTGGCGTAGTCTACGCCACCTACTAGCGCGAGGATCTCGCCGGTTTTTGGTAGCGTAACGACGATAGCGCCGTTTAGGATACTGGCGTTTGCGTCCTTGTTACGTTTTAGTATCTCGTTGTAGCCGTATTTTAGCGCCTCGGACGCCATATCTTGCACCTTTAAATCGACACTGGTTTCGATGACGTAGCCGCCGGTTTTTATATCCTCAAAGCGCTTTGAGGCCTCTTTTAGCACCTCGTCCACGATGTACGGGGCTTTGTTTTGCGTGAGCGTATCGTCAAAGACTACGGGCTGCTCGACTAGCGCGGCCTTGTACTCGGCGTCGCTGATCCAGCCTAGCGCGTTCATCCTTGATATAACGTTGTTTGCGCGGCTTAGCGATAGATCTAGGTGGCGAGTCGGGTCGTAAGTGCTGGGCGCTTTTGGTAAGCCCACTAGGATAGCAATCTCTTTTAGCGTGAGCTCGTTAAGCTCCTTTCTAAAGTATCCCTTTGCTGCGGTTTTTATGCCGTGATAGCCGTGCCCTAGATAGACGTGATTTAGATAGCGCTCTAAAATTTGCTCTTTGGTTAGCTCGTTTTCCAGCTTCATCGAGATGATCATCTCTTTTAGCTTACGGGTTAGCTTTTTTTCTCTGGTTAATACCATGTTTTTAACGAGTTGTTGCGTGAGCGTGCTAGCGCCCTCGACTAGTTTGCCCGCCTTTATGTCCTTAACGATAGCTCGCGTGATGGCCTCGGGATTTACGCCGCCGTGCTCGAAAAAGCTCGTATCCTCGATAGCTACCAGTGCCTCGATGACGCGCGGTGGGATGTCCTCGTACTTGACGTAGATCCTGTTTTCGTCAAAGATATTTGCGATGAGCTCGCCGTTTCTATCGTAAATTTGAGTCGTGAGCTTTGGCTTGAAGTTGATGATATTTGACGCGTCAAAGGTGACTTGCGAATAAAGATAAACAAATGCCGCGCTCAGCGAAACAAAGATAATAAATAAAATCGAAGCTAGAATTCTCATAAAAAGGCCTTTAAAATTTTCACGTTTAGCCCCATTGCGGTGCTAGTTTCGCCGTTTTGGCTTAGGATGTATTTTTTGTTGAAATTTTCTATCGTCATGGCTCCGGCCTTGCCCTGCCATAGATCTCCCGATAGGTAGTTTTGTAGGTCGGCTTCGTCAAATTTAGCAAATTTATACTCGGCAAAGCTGACGTTAAAAAGCTCGAATTTCTCGCCCAAAAATATCATCGCGGTTACGATCCTAGCAGTGCTCCCGCTTTGCATTTGTAGCATTTTTAGCGCCTCTTGCTTGTCTTTAGCTTTGCCTAAAATTTTACCGCCACATACTACGACGCTATCGGCAAAAACGACGTTTTTTACGTTTTCGTTCGCCTTTAAAAATTGCTCTTTTTTTGCCGCAACGATCTTTTGGACGTAGACGTGCGGTGGTAAATTTTTATCTACGCCGCCCTCGTCATAGTCGAAAAAAACCTGCTCAAATTTAACGCCGTGATCTCGCAAAACCTTAGCTCTAGTAGCCGAGCTCGAAGCCAAAATAATCATCAAAACTCCCTATATGCTATGCCAAGATACGCCGCCAGCAGCGCAAACGCGACGTTTAGCGGGATGAAATAATAAATCGTAACGATGAGGTTTTCGTGAAGCTCGATGTATTCGCTATTTTGCAGGGATTTTGAGGCTTTGTTTAGGCGGTACGTGACGTAAATGACGTTTAAAAATAAAAATCCCCAGATCGCCCATTTCGTCGTTAAGATCGTGTTTAGCATAGGATCGGCATTTTTGATCGCATTTTGTTTAGCTAGTATCGCGCCTGTTATCCCCATAACTATGATAGAGCTATAAACGGCATAGCCCAAGCGCTTTAACATAGAGATCATCATTTGATATTTTTGCGTATCGCCCTCGATATTTTTCATAAAAAATTTAGCGATGAGTAAAAAATTTGCTTGAAATCCGATAAAAACTACCACTGAGAGAATATGGATAAAGGGTAGGGCGTTGCTAATCTTTGCAAAGGCTATGTTAAATTCGGGCATTCGTCCCCTTTGATCTAAAATTTTCTCGCGCTAAAGCAAATTTGACGGCGGTAAAACTCGGCGCCAAAATACGCGAATAAAATAAACTCATAAACTTATATTTTCCTTTAAATTTTATCTCGGCTCACAAAATGCAAATTTTGAATTTGCTTTGCGGCGTCAAATTTGATCTTGCCACAACCAGCTCAAATTCGCTTTTAAATTTCATGCCGCAAAACTGCGGTCAAATTTAAGCAGTTTTCTTAAATTTGACCTATGCGAGCTTATTTTTCAAGCCTCGTTTTAGCAAACTCAAACGCCTGCCTGATCGCGTCTTCGATCGCAAGCACGTTTTTACCGCCTGCAGTGGCGAAATCATCCTTGCCGCCGCCATTTCCGCCTAAAATTTGAGCTGTAAATTTGACCCATTCGCCCGCTTTCAAATCCGCGTTTTTCACGCCTGCAGCTAGCGCGATTTTGCCCTCTTCGTTTACTTGTACGAGCAGGATCGCGGCCTTTTCGTTCTCGTTTTTAAACTCGTCTATCGTTGTCTTTATATCGCCGCCGTCAATCACCGCGACGCAAAGCTTTGTCTCGTTTACGTTCACCACGGCTAGCGCGTGTGCGTCTTTTGCCTGCCTAGATTTATCTTTTAGGCTTTTTATCTCGGCTTTTAGTTTTTTTACCGCGTTCATAGGCTCGGCGCTTTTTAGCTCGGTTTTTAGCTCTTCGATCTCGCCGCGCCAGGCTTTTGCGAGATTTAGCGCGGCTTTAGAGCATACGGCCTCGATCCTGCGTACGCCCGCACTCACGCCGCCTTCTTTTGTGATGAAAAACGCGCCGATCTGGCTTAAATTTCCCACGTGAGTACCGCCGCAAAGCTCCTTGCTAACCTCGCCGAAGCTTAGCACGCGCACTTTATCGGCGTATTTTTCGCCAAATAGTGCGATTGCGCCGCTATTTTTGGCGTCCTCGATGTCCATTATCTCGGTTTTCGCCTCTATATTTTCGCTAATCGCGGCATTGACAAAATTTTCGATCTTCGTTAGCTCCTCTGCCGTTACGGCTTTTGGATGCGAGAAGTCAAATCTGAGTCTGTTTGCTTCGACGCTAGATCCGGCCTGCGCGATATGTGTTCCTAGAATGCTTCTAAGCGCAGAGTGGAGCAAGTGCGTGGCACTGTGATGGCGCGCGATCTCGGCTCTTTGCTCGCTTACTTTTAGCTTCACGGAGTCGCCGACTTTAAGCTCTTTTTTAACCGCGACGTTTGATAAATTTAGCCCAAAAAACTTCTGCGTATCTAGTACGTCGGCTGCGCCCGCGATCTCGCCGCTATCGCCCGCTTGTCCGCCGCTTTGCGCGTAAAAAGGCGTCACATCAAACATCGCCCAGCCTTGCTCGCCTGCTTTTAAAATTTGGGTTTCTTTAAAGTCCTCGTCAAGCAGCGCTAAAACCTTGCTCGTGCGCTCAAGCTCCTCGTAGCCGCTAAATTTATTTTCGCCGAATTTCTCTAAAAGCGCCTTAAAATCGCCCTTTGCGCTCTTGTCGCCGCTGCCTTTCCAAGCAGCCTTAGCGCGCGCTTTTTGCTCGCTCATTAGCTCGTCAAATTTAGCTTCATCGACTTTGAGTCCTTTTTCGCGTAGCATGTCGGCCGTGAGGTCTAGCGGGAAGCCGAATGTATCGTAAAGCTTAAACGCTGCCTCGCCGCTAAAAATATCTTTCGTGCGCGCTAGCTCGCTCTCAAAAAGCTCGAGTCCGCTCGCTATCGTGGCTAAAAACCTCTCTTCTTCGAGTCTGATTTGCTCTTTTACCGCCGCTTTTTTCTCATTTAGGTAGGCGTAGTGGCCGCCCATTAGCTCGCAGACTTTATCGACGAGGCGGTACATAAAGGGCTCTTTTATACCTAGCAAATATCCGTGTCTGATCGCGCGGCGCAGGATACGGCGAAGCACATATCCGCGACCCTCTTTGTCAAATGTAGTGCCCTGAGCCAGTAGGAAAGTCACCGAGCGGATGTGATCGCTGATGACGCGGTAGCTAGCGCCGCTCTCGTAAGCGTACGGCTTGCCACAAAGCGCGGCTACTTCGTTTATAAGTGGCATAAAAAGCGAGCTGTCGTAGTTGCTAAATTTGCCTTCCATTATCGCCGTGACGCGCTCAAGCCCCATGCCTGTGTCGATGCTAGGTTTTGGTAGCGGGGTTAGCTTGCCGTCACTACTGCGCTCGTACTGCATGAAAACCAGGTTCCAAATTTCAAGAAATCTGTCGCCGTCGCCGCCCATGTAGTCCTCAGGCGTGTTAAAATGCTCGCCGCCTTGGTCGTAGAATATCTCCGAGCACGGTCCGCATGGCCCCGTATCGCCCATCTGCCAGAAGTTATCGTGATCGCCAAATCTATAAATGCGCTCCTTTGCGATGTGCTGTTCCCATAGCGCAAACGCCTCGTCGTCGCTCTCGTGAACCGTGACATACAAGCGGTCTTTGGGTAGTTTTAGCACCTGCGTGACGAATTCCCATGCATACGCGATCGCGTCTTTTTTAAAGTACTCGCCAAAGCTAAAATTTCCGAGCATCTCAAAAAACGTGTGGTGGCGTGCGGTGTAGCCGACGTTGTCTAGGTCGTTGTGCTTGCCGCCTGCGCGGATGCAGGTCTGACAGCTCGTGCGGATCGGCGGGGTAGGGCGCGGTACTTCGCCGGTGAAAATACTCTTAAACGGCACCATGCCGGCGTTTGTAAAAAGTAGCGTAGCGTCGTTTGGCACTAGCGGCGCTGACGGGATGACCTCATGACCTTTGCTTGCGAAAAAATTTAAATAAGCTTCTCTAATATCCATCGTTTTATTCCTGATTAAAGTTTTAAAATAGGGCTGATTTTAGCATAAATTTGATAAAACTTGTTTGAGGCCTGCTATAAAAAGGCGTTGGTAAAATTTAAAAATCGCTCGCATTATCCGTTTAATTACTATTTTTTACTATAATTGCCTAAAAAACATTAAATTTTGGAAAAAATATTATGAAAAAACGAGTTGCGATAATAGGATTTGGAAACGACGCGAAGCACTACTATAACGAGCTTCGTCGCTCCGAGCACTTCGAGATGGCGGCGATTTTTGACGGCGTTAAAAATAGCGAAATTTGCGGACGGATTCCTTTTTACGATAATATAAACGACCTTTTGGACTCCGTACGGATCGACGCTATTATCGTCACTGATACGCATAAATATCTAAATTTGATACCAAAATGCCTAAATTTTATAAAATTTATTATGCTTGATCCTTGGCTTTGCAAATCAGGCGAGATAAGGGAGCTAAAATACTGCTTTAAATCCCAAAATATAGGCGCTTATGTGGCTTTTACTGATAGATTTAATCCCGTTATCGCCTCTATAAAAAAAGAACTCGCCAAAGAAAAAGATATTTTTTCGATAAATATCGCTCGAGGGTTTAGTAGGGGTGTAAATTTGCAGCTTGAAATTTTACAAAACATCGATGTCGCAAGATTTATAACCGGTAGCGAGATAGTCTTTAGCAATAAAGTTTCAATCCAAAACGACGACAAAAGAAGCGAAACAGACTCGCTTTTCCAGCTTAAATTTAAAAACCAGACGCTAGCTAGTATCCACAACTCAAAGCGCTTTAAAGCAGAACGCTTTACGATCGAATTTGCCGCGAACGGGGGCGTGTATTTTGGTGATATGCTGGGCCTTAAGCTAAACAAATACACACTCGACGGGCAGCAAAATTTGAAAGTTTACGGCGACGTTTCGCCGATTAAAGCGTTGCTTAACGAGTTTTATCAGGCATGTTGCGGCGCAAAAAGCGATCTAAGTACGCTCGAAGACGCACTAAAGGCTCAGGAGGTTTGCGAATGAGGCTAATTTTACTACTAAATATGGGCGGACCAAACGACCTTAGCGAGGTTGAGGTGTTTTTAAAAAATATGTTTAACGATCCGTATATCTTGGGGATAAAAAGCCCGCTTTTGCGCAAATTCGTAGCGTTTATGATAACCAAATCTCGCCTAAAAACCGCGCAAAATAACTACCGCCAAATCGGCAGCAAATCGCCTATCTGCGAGCTTACGGCTAGGCTTTGCGGTAAAATTTCGCATTTTTTAGAGGACGACGAGACGGCGACATTTGCGATGAACTATACGCCGCCTTTTGCAAAGGACGTTTTGGCTGAGTTTACGGAGGCTTCGGAGGTCGTCGTTTTCCCTCTCTATCCGCACCATTCGTTTACGACCGTAACGTCTAGTATAAGCGACTTTGAAAAGGCGCGAGCCGAGCTAAATTTAAAGGCGAAAGTAAAAATCGTCGAGCCGTTTTTTGAGGATGAGAGATATAACGAGGTTGTCGCGGATGACATCGAAAAAGCTGCAAGTAATCTAAACTCGGGCGAGATAACGCTGGTATTTTCGGCTCACTCTTTGCCGCAAAAGATGGTCGATGCGGGCGATATATATGAGGAGCACGTCAAGCGTCATGTTCAAATTTTAACCGAAATTTTGGAGAAGCGAGGGGTTAAATTTAAGCAAACGATGCTGGCATATCAATCAAGACTCGGTCCCGTAAAATGGCTCGAACCCTCGCTAAATCAGGTCTTAGCCGAGCTAAAAGATAAAAAAGCGCTCATCTATCCGATCTCGTTTTGTATCGACAACTCTGAAACCGTTTTTGAGCTTTCAAATGAATTTCGTCATATCGCCAGTGAGTTAAATTTTGATTTTTATGACGTCGTGGGCTGTCCAAACGATAGTGAAAAATTTGCTAAATTTATAGCAGACAAAGCTAAGGAATAAAATTTGCTTGCTATAGCATATCTTTTATAAAGGATGCGAAATGACGATCGAAGAGCAAAAATTTATCCAAAAGATTTTGGCCGAGCTTGCGCAAAAAGCCATAGAAAAGACTGCAAAGGCGGCAAAAGGCGCCGACTTTGAAAAAGAGCTTAAAAAAGCCGTTGAGCCGATAAAAACCGCCAAAGAGCCTGATGTGGAAGGTTTTAAAAATACTCTTACGCAGCTTGGCGCGGCAGGATTTTTATCACAGATGAACGAACAAAAAATCCAGGAAAAGCTAAGTATCAAAAAAGAGGAGCTGTTGGAGGCTCTAGGGCTAAATACCGATATGAAAAAAAGCCTAAGAGATGAGCTTGAAACCGTGCTAGACGAGCTTTTGACTAAATACGAAAAGGAGCTACGAGCCAGCTTGCAAAGCAACTCCTTGCTAGAAAAACAGCAATCTTTACAAAATAAAAATCCGTCGATGTTAAGTACGGTTTTGGGCATCGTGTAAATTTGGTGTAGTTTTAAGTCGCGGCGAGAATCGGCATGAAATTTGAATTTAATTAAGAATCAAAGCCTTAAAAGCTCGCCGAGGCTAAATTTGCATGTTTTGAGTGTGGTTGCCTATGGAGTTTTTGGTTGATGAAAAAATTTCACATAAAATGGCTATTTTCTCTTACAATCATCAAAATTAAAAATAGCTTTTCAAACTTATATTTAAAACTACCTATCGGTGTTACACAAATTTGCATATCATTAAAATTTAAGCAATGCGTCGCAAAGTCGGTAATAAATGATTGAAATTTGATTAGTAGTTTTTGTATATTTGAAAAAGTAAAAAGGCGAGAGTTTATCTCGCCTAAATTTGATTAATAAAGTCCGAATTTGCCGTCAGAGCGCTTGTAGATCACGCGCATTTTGGCGTCCATATCGTTAAATACGTAAAACTGCGCATCGCTATCTTTTAGCTTTTGCATAGCTTCCTCGATCTCTAGGGGTTTATACAGCTCAAGCTCCATAGGGATTATCTCATCTACTTCGCTGTCACTCGTATGCTCGTCTGCGATCGAAGCTCTAACAGCTTTGCCATCGTCTTTGTTTTTGACGGTGGTGTTTTTGTCGTGCTCGCGACGAAGTACTTTTGATGCGCGCTCAAGCGCAAGATCGACTGCAGCGTATAGATCTTTATCTTTGTGGCGGATTACGATCGTATCTTTTTTTGCCAAATTTAGCGCAAATTCTACGCTAAAGCCTTTTTTGCCGTTTTTTTCGTCCGCAGAAACTACGCAACGACCCGAAATAATATCCAGTCCGTATTTGTTAAGCGCATCAAATGCGTTTTCTATGTGTTGTTTGATTGAGTCTGTTAGGTCAAATTGTTTACCTACGATGCTTAGATTCATCATCTCTCCTTTACGTTAAAGTGCTAGCATTATAGCATATAAAGTATTATTTTAGAGTTTTTGAATCGTTCGTCTAGTATATCTTACCGGAAAGACGTTTGGTTTTGTTGAGGTTACCGTAACGTCCAGTATTATCGTTCCTATAGATGCAGATGTACCGACTGGAATTACTGCTGTGCCTCTACCGGCAGTGCCGTCGCAAAGCCCGATAGCTCCGAATACTTTGTTGATGGTTACGGTTACGGCAAATAAAGACGTTGCTACGTTGTTGGTTGGAAAAGTCGTTTGCATTATATTGGTATTTGTGTCTAACAATGTGCAGTTTGCTGCTTGTGTAAAATTTGTGTTTAGGAGATTAAAAATGGCTATCTCGGTAGCGCCCTGAGCTAAGAGTTCGGCTTGTTCTCGCAAGAATACGTCTGATGTTTGTTTTGCGGTAGTTGCCGAAGTGTTTATCGAAAACATAGCCAATGTAGCCACTAAAACTACAAATATGATTGCTGTTATTAAACTAAACCCTTTTCTCATTAGTAGATTGCCTTTGTTTTGCATACCGTAGTTTCTGCTTCGGCTTGGCTAAGAGACCTACCGGCATCTCTTATGCATAATTTTAACGCCATAACTCCGTTTGCTTCGGTAAAGTTAAATCTAGTGACGTTTGTAGCTAGCAAGCTTGATGGAGTATTGGCGTCATCATACTCTTCACCGATCCATGGTCTAAAGTTGTAGTAAAGCAACAAATCAAAGTCTCCGTTTGGATTTGTAGCGCCCGGTGCAACGGCATATGCAGTATGTAGTAGATAATATTGTTCAGATATAAAATTCGAGCGGTAATTTCTAAAAGCTATTGCATTGTTGTTGGTGGTTAAATTTGTAACTACGCCTACTGATTGAGCTTGGGTTTTGTTATATCCGAAAGATCTAAGAGGGTTTATGTTTACTCCTTTAAACATTATGCCTATATTTTGATTTGCTATGCTTGCCCTTCCAGCTGCTAGATTGTTAGAGGTGATTGTTAGGTCGCTTATATTTTGATTTGCAGTACTTTGTTCATTTGACACTGGCGTAACCAGCCTACTTCCTGGAGTTGCTATTGTGCCACTATTATCTGCGGCATTTCTAGTAGATGTAAGTGGACTGTCTAGGTCGGCCATGCCGCTCCAGCCTCCATCCTGAAAGCTTTCGTAGCTATAGCTAACCCATTCTAAGATAGTATATGTAGCATCTAGTCCCACAGCTGATGTCGGGATAATAGTTCCGTCGGGTTTTTTGCCTATTGTAGAGCCTCTGACTCGTATAGAAAGCCTTTTTGAAATTTGCTCTAAAACTAGCTCAGTTTGCGTTTCGAGCGTATTTATAGCTCTACTTTGCAAATAGTTTTTGTAGATATTTAGTGTAGCTTGAATGCCTGCATAAGCTAGTAATCCAGTAATTACTAGTACCACTGTAAGTTCTATTAGAGTAAATCCTTTTCTTGTATTTTTCATTTTACCATGACCTAGTATAGATATCAGGACTTGTACCGATATTCGCCGAATATGCTCTAAGGGTTATGGTGTGACTGGCTCCCTGACCCGCAGTATTTTGAGTAGTTGCCGTTACGCCAATTCGCCTTATGTCGGGATTGTTTGCTCCAGACATATCCTCGGATAAGCCAATGCTACTAACCAAATTTGCTGTTATTATACTATCTCTATCGTATCCGGCAGTACTCCTTATCTGTGTTGTTATATTGTTAAACGATGCTAAATCTCTAGTACTATTTTCCCATGTTGCGCATGCTACTCCTGTTCTTGCGATAGTGGAAAATATTCTTCTGCCTTCTTGCGGTATATTGTTTGTGGTATAAAAATTATTTAAACCTCCAAATATAGGAGTCGAAAGTCGCTCATAGTTAGCGTCTCCAGTGCAACTCCATGATGCCGTAGATATGATGGCGAGTCTTGTTTTGGAGTCCATAACCGTCTCTTGTATTACAGCCATTTTGTTGTTATCTGATACTGTAGAAAATATTTTCGGCAAGGCAGCCATCGTCAAGCCTATAATGACGATGGCTACTATGAGCTCTAGTAAAGAAAAGCCTTTTTTCATATTTACCACTCTAGTCTCTTGCTTGGTTTATTGACGATATTGTTCAACTTGCCTTGGCCGTCCGCACCTACTACGTTGCCCACTCCTACGTCATTACCTTTTTCATTAAGTGCTCGTCCGCCCCAAGATGAGTTGTTTGAGGTGAAGTTAACGATAAATCGATTTGCGGTAGCCGCTGCGTTAGAAGGATCGAATATTAACCAACTTGAACCATTCATTAATACGATATCGGCTCCGGCTATGGTGCTTGATAGCCTTACGCTTTCCACGCCATTTACTATGGCGTTGGTTGCGGCTACTGTTGTGGTAGCGGCATTTGTAAATACACCGTGCGTTCCTTGAATAACATTATTGTGAGCCGTATTTTTAAACCAATGATTCGCTTGAGGCAGTGCGTTGTTTGTTGCTATCAAAGGATATTTTGTTGTACTGCATCCATTGCAGTAGATGCCATAGTATATATCCGCATTAAAACCAGTTGCCGGTCCGGTATATGTCGGTGCATATACTTGACCGTAGTAAAAGGTGGTGTTTGTTATTTTTGTGCCCGCAGGTTTAACGTATGTAGCTCCGGTAGCGCTAGCCATAGTAGGAGAAGCCGTAGATGAGATGTTGCTAAATGTAAATACGTCGCTAGAAACTGTAAATGGGTTTTTAGCCAAATTTGTAGCTCTAGCGAAGTTAAATCTTATACTTACTTTTGCTGTAGCATCGCTATCGGCAAATGCATTTGCTAGGACTCTATATTTACCATCATTAGCTGTGCTAGGAGTCACTTTTGTTGCATTGGTGCCGGCGTTATTGTCAAAAAATACTACTTCGTTTCTTACGCTCGCAAGGTTTCTTGCTAAAACAGCAGTATTAGTGGTTGCTGAGTTTGTCGTTTCGCCGTTATTATCGGTATAACCGGGAATGATTTGATCTATATCCATCTTAAAATTAACATTTTGTGCGTAGCAACTTTTTGTATATAATTTTGCAACACTACTAGCGCTATCTCCTAAACGCGCTTGTATATCAAATGTAGCGGCAGAACTCATGGCTCTATCGTTTGAAAGGTAAGTCATATCGTTGGAGAAATTTGAGACTACTAGATTGGAAATAGCTATTGAATCTGGCGCAAAGCTTAAAAACATTTCGCCTTTGATGTCGCAGCCGACTTTTCCATTTGCGTCTTTTGTTATGGCATCGCTATGTTTTACACAGTCGTCTTCAACGCTATCTACAGACGTAAAGCTTGCATCCTTTATATACAGCTTGGTCAAGCCTATATCAGGATATGAAAAATTCGTACTACTATTGCTATTTAGCACGCCTTTACCTTGACTAAATACGGCTTTTGCATTAATGTTTTTTAAATTTGACACCACGGTAGCAGGTAGCGCATTTTCACAAGTAGTAGATAGTATCGGTGTAAATCTTACTATTTGTTTTTTATCTTTATCATCACTTTGCGACATATCGGTTATTAGGGTTTGAGCATAACCGTCTGCGATATTGTTGGTGCCATAAACTGCAGCCATGCCCACGTTTGTATATGGGGTGCCACCGACTAGTAGCAATGGGGAGCCTTCTGAAGTGGTTACGATCGATCCGTTGTTTTGAGCGACAAATTTCTCCGGCCTGACCGCAAAGACGTCAGAATAACCGCATTGGGATTCCCAAGCGTTTTTTTCTTTATCGAAAACGGAAATATTAAAAAATAGCTTACTATAGGCATTATTTATCAAAAGTCCTTGCACTTTTACTATCCCAAGATTTTCGTCAAGTTCTACTGCAGGTTTAGGGCCGTTTAAGACTGAAACTCCAGTAGCATCACAACTAGTTACTACATCTAGTCTGACTTTTTGCGTTTCACTAGGGCCTGTTGGTGTTTGACCTGCTGTTAAGCTATTAGATAAGAAAGCAATATTGATATCAAATGGCTTTCCTGCAATTTGAGTAAATAAATTTTCATTATCGCCTTTTTTTGCGAATTTTTCATTTACGACTTTGTATTTACCTGGATCCATGATGGCTAGGTAGTATTTTTTATTACCTTGACACGGGTTAAGTACGCCGCCATATTTAAGTTTCAAAAGATCATTTTTAAATTTTACTTCATAATTCACTAATTTAAATTCTTTATTTAGCGTCATATCGTATTGGATATAAGCATTGTCGTTTTTCTTAATCGTTCCACCTTGAGATCTTGTTGCGCCTTGTCCTATGTTAAAAGCTATACCTTTATCTAGTGGCAATACGCTTTGTAGGCCTGTTGGACTATTGTCGGTTTGTAAAGTGCCGATCGTAAAACTTGAGTTTGTGGTGTATGGATTTACATAGGTAGTATTTTCCTTGTACTTTGCGCTTTTTTCGTCTATTAAAGCTGATACTTCTATGAAGTGTGCATCCTCGTTGCCTTCGTTGGTGACTTTAAGTTTGGATCTTAGTATGCTGCCCTTGCTGACAACTGTTTTGGCACCAGGATCAGTGCTTACTTCGGCAAAGCTAGTGCCGTTGTTTGAACTCACAAAAAGCTCTTCCACATAGCAAACCTCTGGTATATAAGCGTCGGTAGAAAAAGCAACCATGCCAAGAGTGGCCTCGTCACCAGAATTTCCTTTTATTTGTGCGGTTAGTCGTACTTCGGCCTTAGATTGACCGTTTCCTAGTTTATCTGTTATATCATAGGTGTCAAGATCCATACTAGCATTGTATTTTTTACTTGAATTTAGATGCTTTCCAAATCTTGATATAGTAGAGTTAAATTGCTCTCCCGCTTTATTTAATCCCCCATCATCTACAGATTTAAAAGGCTTTGTGCTATCCTCTCTTATTTCTATTTTTTCCGCACTGATTTCTTTGGCGGCGCCAAAAGATAAAGCCGTAAAGCTAGAGACGATATTGCCGTTTAATGGAGTAAAAAAGCCGTCAAATTTAACAGTGGCGCTTCTTTCTAGTCCCAAGCTTCTATTTATAGGAGTTAATACGCTTATGCCTTCATATATATTTACGCCTTTTGGTTTTATTCTTTGTACGCTTGATGGACCGAAGTCGTAAACTATTGCCAAAGCCCATCCGCCATAACGAGGAGTATATACGTTTCTAAACGATCCATCTACGTTTATAACGGCCAAAATAGGTTTTTCTACAGTAGTCTTTATGTCGCCAGCGCTAAATGTTCTACTAGCCGCAGTATTTCCTAGTGAGTCTTTAACTAATTGTGTTACGTCTACGCTAGCTTGATACTGAAAGCTAAAAGATCTGTCATGCGAGCTATATGAACCATCCCAGTAGGTGTTTTCTTCTAGGGCGGTTAAATCGTATATGCCTTTGGGGGTTTTGAATCTTATCTTATTAAAATCCTTTATTATATTAAAATACCCATCTCTCGTCATTTGGTATTGACTGCGACCAACAATACGTCCGGCCCAAAATAGCCTTGCAAATACTATTTTTTTCCCGGTTATTTCATTGTCTATACTGCCCCCATTTCGATCTTTTATGTCGGAAAAGTTAAAGGTAGCTTTCGCGGAGTTTGTCGTGTATCCAAAGTCTTCATTTTCGTATACTACCTCTGAGATAGAGGTTTGCCATGGTGTAGGCTCAAAATTATATCCTCCGTTTTTCATCTTGAGGATACTAGCGCCGATGATCTCTACGTCGCCGTATATTGTTTTAGCCTCAGATTTTTCACCGCTTACTATCGTATAAATTGGTAGCTTTTTAAAATCAGGCGTTTGCTTATTGTCTATACCGCGCTCTCTACCGTGGCTAACCATTGTGCTCATTGTATGAGTGAGTCCATTTTTGTCGGTATATGTTTCACTCCAGCAACATGTAGCTATCAGTAAAGGAATCGTAAAGATTCTTAAAAAATTCATTTTTTCTCCATTAATTGTTACTTCTCTATAAAATCCGAAATTTTTTCAGCCTGTTTGTACATCGGATATGTCCATGCGTCAAGCACTATCTGCGATAGCGTCATATTTGTCATATTGCAAACGATAGGAGCGATGAAATTTACCGTCGATGTCTCGATCGGAGTGCTCACGACCATGATGTTGTAAATCCTTAGCTCGCTTTTGTCGTTTATGTCCATCAGCTCCTGATAGTACGTTGGTATCTCAAATTCGTAATTTCTCAAGGCGTATGGATTTATCGCGGTAAAAGACGTATCGTCGTCCTTGCTTTGAAGCTTTATGAAAAATTGATCTAGCTCTTTTAATTCATAACTTTTAATATGCTCAAAGCCTAAAATCGGACTTTTGACTTGAAAAATCATATATATCTCCTTAATTAAATATTTACTTTTTACGCGAATTGTATCCAAAATTTCCTATTTTTAAGCATAAAATGAAATCAAATTTACCGAAAAGCAATAAAAACAATGGTAAAATAGTCTGTTTTAAAAAATTTAAAATTTAAGGGAACGTATGAAAAATTTGATCAAATTTTTATCTGCGGTGTTTTTTGTTTGTTTAATCGGCGGTTGTGCCGACAAATACACCGAGCTTTATAATCTAACGCCCGATCAGTGGTACTCTGAGATCATCGGCGATATCAAAAATCGCGATCTAGAAAGCGCCGACAAACACTACACGGCGATGTCTAGCGAGCACGTAGCTAGCCCGCTTTTGGAGCAAATTTTACTGATATTAGCTCAGGCTCACGCTAACGACGAAGAGTATCTGATGGCGAATTTTTATCTCGATGAATACCTCAAAAGATACGGCGACGGCGGCCCTAGGAGCGAATTTGCGCAGTATTTAAAAATAAAAGCGAATTTTGACTCGTTCTCGCAACCCAATCGAAACCAAAAGCTAATGCAAGACAGTATTGCCGAGATAGAAAAATTTCTCTACATCTACCCAAACACGCAGTATCGCCCGCTGATCGAAACTATGCTGGTTAAATTTAAGCTCGCGATCTACAACCTAGACGTGCAGATAGCTGATCTATATGAGCGTACCGGCAGAGACGAGTCGGCGCAAATTTATAAAGAAAAGGTGCAAGCCTCGCCGCTAAATGACGCAAACATCGTGCTTCCGCAGCTTCCTTGGTATAGAAAAATGTTTGAATAGGAGCTGAATTTGCAAATTTACGAATCAAAAATGTTCCCGACACAACTACCCGTCATCGTCGAGGACGAGCTGTTTTTATATCCATTTATGATCACGCCGCTTTTTTTGAGTGATGATGAAAATATCGAAGCACTAAATTTAGCCCTCGAGTCGCAGAGTCCAATCCTCGTCGTGCCGACGAAAGCGCAAAACGAAGGCGCACGAGAATTTGACTCCATCTACGACGCAGGCGTAATAGGCACCGTGATGAGGCGGGTGCCGCTACCTGATGGTAGGGTAAAAATTTTATTTCAAGGCACGAGTAAGGGTCGCATAGTCTCAAAAGTATCCTCAAAACCGCTGCAAGCCGTCGTAGACGTACTGCACGAAAAAAGACCCGAAAATACCAAAAGCGACGCGCTACTAACCGTACTTCGCGAAAAGGTGCGAGATCTGGCCGCGCTTAGCCACTTTTTTCCGCCGGATCTTTTAAAAACGATAGAGGAGAGCGCCGAGCCTAGCCGCGTTTGCGATCTTATCTTAAGCTCGCTAAGGCTAAAGAAAAAGACGGCGTACGAGTTTTTTATTGAGGAAAATTTGGAGCAAAAGCTACTAAAACTCATCGACTACGTCATCGAGGAGATCGAGGCGAACAAACTTCAACGCGAGATAAAAAACAAAGTCCACTCAAGGATCGATAAGGTAAATAAGGAGTATTTTCTAAAAGAGCAGCTAAAGCAGATCCAGCAAGAGCTCGGCTCCGACACGAGCCGCGAGGAGGAGATCGAGGAGTACCGCAAAAAACTAGAAGCTAAGAAAAAATTTATGGGCGAGGACGCGTATAAGGAGATAAAAAAGCAAATCGACAAACTATCGCGCATGCATCCTGACTCCGCCGACGCCAACACGACGCAAAGCTACCTCGACTGGGTCGTAGAGGTGCCGTTTGAAAACCTGGCGAACAAAAAACTAAGCGTGCAAGAGGTCACAAAGCAGCTAAACGCCGATCACTACGGGCTTGAGAGGCCAAAAGATAGGATAGAGGAGTATTTTGCTCTGCGCGAGCTTTTGCAGCTACGAGGCGTAGCTGGCAAGGTAAATAACGGCGCGATATTGTGCTTTGCGGGGCCTCCTGGCGTCGGTAAAACGAGCCTAGCAAACTCTATCGCAAAGGCTCTAAAACGCGAGCTAGTGCGCGTGGCGCTGGGCGGACTGGAGGACGTAAACGAGCTGCGCGGACACCGCCGTACCTACATCGGCGCGATGCCGGGACGTATCGTGCAGGGGCTAATCGAAGCAAAGCAAATGAATCCCGTCGTAGTGTTAGACGAGATCGACAAGGTCGGCAGGAGCTTTCGCGGCGATCCGACGGCAGTGTTGCTAGAGATCCTGGACCCTGAGCAAAATAACAAATTTAGAGATTATTACTTAAATTTTAATATCGACCTAAGCAAGGTTGTTTTCGTTGCGACGGCAAACGACGTGAGCGCCATACCGCCCGCACTGCGCGATAGGATGGAGTTTATCGAGCTTAGCTCTTACACCCCGCAGGAAAAATTTGAGATCGCTAAAAAATATCTAATCCCTCAAGAGCTCAAAAAACACGGCCTAAAGCCTGGCGAAGTGACTCTAGGCAAAGAAGTGTTAAGCCTCATCATCTCGGACTACACGCGCGAAAGCGGGGTGCGAAATCTTCGCCGCCGCCTAGCAGATATCTTTAGAAAAGCGGCGAAAAGACTACTCGAGGGCGAAGCACAAAAGATAACCGTGACGACTAAAAATTTGAACGAATTTTTAGAAAAGAAGGTCTTTGAGATCGAGCATGCCGATAAAAAGCCGCAGATCGGCCAGGTAAACGGGCTGGCGTGGACGAGCGTGGGTGGCGACGTGCTAAAGATCGAAGCCATCCGCATACAGGGCAAGGGCGGTCTGCAGATCACCGGCTCTTTGGGCGACGTGATGAAAGAGAGCGCGTATATCGCATTTAGCCTCGTTAAAGTGCTAATCGATGCTAAAAAGATAAAAGTGCCTGCCAAAATCATTCCGAGCCTGCCTGACGACGTCAAAGACGGTGTGAAAAAAGAGCCGAGCGCTAGCGAAGTGTATCGTCGCTACGATCTGCATATCCACGTACCCGAGGGCGCCACGCCAAAAGACGGCCCGAGTGCCGGTATCACGATGGTGACGGCGATCGCCTCGATCCTAACGGATACCAAAGTGCGAAGCGACGTAGCAATGACGGGCGAGATCACGCTGAGCGGCCGCGTGCTACCTATCGGCGGACTAAAAGAAAAGCTCATCGCAGCGCATAAGGCTGGTATCAAAACCGCTCTGATACCGCGCAAAAACTATGAGCGCGATCTGGGCGACATACCGCAAGACGTCAAAAAAGACATGCAAATCATCCCGGTGGACGTCATCGAAGACGTGCTAAAAAATGCGTTCGTCACAAAGTGACTACTAAATTTGATTAAATTTGGCCTCGATAGCGGGGCTAAATTTCTACTTTAATATTATCAATTGATGATTAAAAATTTTACTTAGGCTCAAGATAAGTTAAAATTTTTGTATGGCACAGATACCATGATTTTACTGATATTTTTCAAAGTAACGAGCATGATGAAATAGAGTTTAGATGCAATAACTGTAAAGTTAGAAAAAGATTATATTGCATTTTACTAAAATCGATAAAATGCTTTGCAGACAATAAAACCAAGCCGCGCTAAAATTTACTTAAGTTTTATTGAGCGCGCGTATTTCTTAGTATTTGCTATTTGTGCTTAGGCTAAGTCTGGGATATATGCTTGATCTTATTTCTTCGTTTGCTAGCATAGTTTGAAGCTTAGAAGATAGGATGGATGGGCTAGTGGATTCTAGGGATTTAGCAAGGGAGGAGAAGGATACGGATTTGGCGGATAAAGAGACGCCAAACAAGTAAACGATAAAAAACAAAAAAGATATCCTTTGCAAACTCTACTTTCCTAACTACTCTGAAATTTAGGTCTAAATTTAATCATAATGACTCTTAATAAAGCATTAAAAATACCTAACAATCAATAATATTTTAAAAATAAATACCGATTATAACTTAAATGCAGTTTAAGAGGATTGTGGGTAAAATGCATAAATTTGAATTTTGGTGAGTAAAATACAGAGAGATTATGATAAAGAGCCTATAATAATAAGAGACTTAAGTAGGTTTTATAGATATTTTACGCTTACCCTAGTGATGCTTCCGCTATTGTTTTATTGTTTGGCGTATTCTTACAACAGTGATGTTTTTACTAAAACCATCATACTTGCTACAATGTCTATTGGTTTGCTATTTTATAGCATACATAAAAATATCCAATATTATAAAAATGGCAAACAGATTTTTGAGATAAATAACCAAAATATCAAATATTCAACTTTCGATTTAAAGGCTGATTTTGCGGTTGATAATATAGAAAATGTAGAATTTGTTTTGGCAGCAAATCACGAATATGGAAAAGATGCTTATAAAGATAAATCACTATTCAATCTTGTTTTCAAAACTGATATTTTGGAGCTTTTCTTTTATGTATCTACTAAAATTTTAATAGTTTTGATATATGCTTTTTTTATTTTGCCTTTTAAATTTATTTCTCGCAAATCCATAAAAACCTTTTTAGTATTTTTTAAAGACGGTGGTTATTTAAATATTGTTCCAAACAATAAGGTTGAATTTAATGAGCTTTTGTCATTTTTTAAAAGTAAAAATATAGCCGTAAAAAATAAATCAAATTTAATATATACTTCGCACGAAGAAACCAAAATAGGATAATAATTGCGCTATGATTTTTAAAAAGATTAATTAAAATTTGCACTCAAGGAGTTTTGAATGGAATCAAAAGATTTTATGGATGAGATATTAAATGTTGCAGACACTATGTTGGCCGTTGGGGCTAGCGCTGTGCCATGAGGCCCAACTGGGAAAAATGCATTACAATATTGGTATGTAAATTCTCATTCTGTTGGCTTGAATTATACAAGAAATATTCTTAAAGGTAAGAATTCTTATCAAGCATGGGGAAAAGTGGTTGGTGACACAATATCATTAGTTGTTGGGGGGGCAAAGGAATAGATAAAATATTCAAACCGGGAACGGCCTTAAACTTGTTATCAAATGGCGGACTTTCATATACTGTAAATCACTTCAGTCCGCTTGGCGATTATATGTCTGATGTTTTTGATACTTATGTGAGGAATGCAGACGAATTTTATACAAGACTACATAATGATAAAGAATATAGAGATAAAATTTTAGAAACTACTAAATCTTTACTTCCAAATTTTAGTGAAATAGGTAAATATTATTCAGAAGTTACCTTGGGGCAATTTTGGGAGGATTTAAAATACGTCTTTGGAAGGCCGCCATCAAGCAATGAAGGAAGTTTGGTTTATAATATGTCATACAGCCCTCAAACAAGCAATATAGCTGTAAGAGATATCAATAAGACGCATAGTGGTGAAATAGAAAAATCAATAGTCCAAGAAATAACTAAATATGACTTTATAAAATCCGTAACCCTCAACTCCCACACCTACGACATAAGAAACCTTTCAAATTTAGAGATAAGAAACGCAATCGATAAGATACCTCAGGTATCTTTCCTGCTTTCCGATATCATGATAAGAACGGGCGAAGAGCTGGATCTGGGAAGCAAGGGAATATACAAAGTAAAAAGCGGAGATACTCTATTAGCCATAGCCAAAAAACGGTATGATTACTAAAGACTTATTAAAACTAAATACTTGGCTGGTAGATGAAGGCAGTGTATCTTTCCTGCAAAACAAAGTATTGGTAGAATCAAACATACTGGCTCTAAACGAGATAGATCACGTCCTAACAGGCGATAGAAATGCCGAAAATATACTCATAGGCGCAAATGGAGGAGATGATACTCTGGCGGGAGGTAATAAGGCAATAAAGATGATTATACTAAAGATTACACTAAAAGGCGGAAAGAGTTTAGGTGTAACAGTGGCAAAGAAACAAAAGATTTCTATCATATTTTATTCAAGACAACAAGAGGTCTTAGGATGGTAACGAAAGTAGCAACCAAAAGTCTACTGAAGTTACATATCGTTGTTTTTTGTCTTATCAATCTTAGAAAAGTGATGTAGGGGTTCGGAAATAAAATTTAAAAAATTAAGCCCTAAAAAGGGCTTAAAAATTATAGTCCCTCAAAAGGATTGGTTACTACGTCGTCGCGATCGACTACGTAAGGTATCAAAGCTGCTTGGCGAGCGCGTTTGATAGCTTTTTCGACCATCTCTTGGTATTTTTTAGACGTTCCTGTTAGTCGTCTTGGCATGATTTTAAATCTCTCTGACAAGCAGTACTTTAAAAGCGAAGTATCCTTGTAGTCGATAAATTCTATTTTTGCCTCTGTAAATTTGCAGTATTTGCGTGAATATTTTCTTTTTTCAGCCATTGTTTTTTCCTTAATTAAAATGGTATCGTTTCGTCGCCGTCATCGTATTTGTCGGCATCTATATCTATTTCTCGGACGTTATCACCGTAGTAATCGTCTTTTGGCTGTTGCTTTTGCTGCTGCGGTTTATTAAAATTTTGCCTTTGCGTACTGTTTTGAGGATAGCTATTTTGTTGATTTTGTCCACCTAGATAGCTGCCGCTGTAGCTGTTATTTTGGTAACCGCCTTGTTGATAGCCTTGATTACTATTTTGATTGTATCCGCCTTGCTGTTGTCCTCCGCCTAGCATCTCCATATTTTCCACACTGATCGTGTGTTTGCTTCTGTTTTGTCCGTTGTTGTCCGTCCATTGGTCAAATTTTAAGCGACCTTCTACTAGAAGCTTTGAGCCTTTGGAAAGATATTGGTTTGCTATTTCCGCTTGTTTTCCAAAAAATGTTATGTCTATAAAGCACGTTTCTTCGCGTTTCTCGCCGTTCACGTTAAATTTTCTCGTTACGGCGATAGCGCTGTTGCCTATGGCTGCGCCCGCGGTCGTATATCTAAGCTCGATATCTCGTGTTAAATTTCCTACCAAAACGACTCTATTAAACATTTTTTGTCCTTATTCTTGCGCTGCCGGAGCTTCTTCTGCTTTGACTTTAGGTTCTTTTCTGTTTAGTTTGATGCCCTTGCTCATCTTTTCCCAAGCGGCGATCTCTTTTTTGTTTTCAAATTTGACCGTTAAGAATTTGATGATCTCTTCGGTGATTCTGATGATACGCTCGACTTCTGCGATAGCTTGTGTCGGAGCTTCGAAATACACGACGAAATAAGTTCCGCGCTCGTATTTTTTCACGGTATAGGCTAGTTTTCTAGTGCCCATAGACTGAACAGACGCGATGTTTGCGCCGTTTTTGGTTAGGATTTCTTTAACGAAATCAACTTTTGCGCTTACTTCTTCTTCCGTCAAAGTAGGCTTCAAAATGAACAAAAGCTCGTAGTGCTTCATTGATTCTCCTTGTGGGTATTAAGCTCGCTTGCACGGTTGCAAACGGGCAAGGAAGTCTTTCGACAAGAGCTGATTTTATCTTTTTTTTACTTAATATTTGCTGTTTTTGCCGATAAGATTTTGCAGGCCCAGCACGCAGGAGAGCAGAAAAGTTTTTTTATCAAGCGCAGAGTTTGTTTTTAGCTCAAATTCTGTCAAATTTAATGCGGTAAAAATTTCCCTATACGCTTTTAAATTTACAGCCAAGCACTGCCTTTTTAGTTCATTTGCTACGTTTGGTGGCGGTGCATAGCCGAGCGTTTCTTTTATGTCAAATTTACCAGTTATTTTGATACCCGCATGTAGTTTAAAAAGTCTAAAAAATGCGCGGTAAAGCGAGTTAATAAACAAAATTTCATTAAAATTTCCATCGTCCGCGCAGGAGAAAAAATCGGCTCTGATATCTTTTAGCGCGATAAATTTATCGAAAAAATCGTCAAAACTCACACTTGATAGCGAAAAAACCAAGCTTCTCACGATATTTTCGTTTATGGGTTCGTTTAGAGAGGCTAGTTTGTTGAGTTCGCTTGCAGCCAGATATAGATTTTCATTATGTATGCGGTAGAGTTCAAAAAGCGCGTTTTTTGTAATATTTAGGTTCATTTTTGCGGCCTGTCTGCCGAGTAAATTTACGGCTTCTTCGGGAGATCCCGGTTTAAAAAATCTTGCAAAATTTACCCCGAAAGCCTTTTGCGTATCAAAAACCGCTTTAGCATCGGGCTCAAAAAGCTCGAAGACAAATACGCCGCCGTTTTTGCAACCGTCTATTAGGATTTTTAGTTCTTTTGCGGGGATTTTTTTGTCGCTTTTTACGTGCAAAAGCGGACTGTCGCCAAAGAGCGAAGGCTCGCAAAGATGCGCTCGCGCGGCGTCAAAATCGTACTCGTCGTAGTAAAGGCTCAAAATGTCAAAATCTTTAAATTTGGCTAAAATTTCCTTTGCAAAAAGCTCGATTTGGTATTCGTCCGCGCCGTAAAGCAAAAAATAATTTGGAAATTTAGCCGAATTTAGCGCGGCCTCAAGCTCTTTTCTATACATCGATTTTCTTTACTACCTTGCCGAAAATTTCGGCCGTCGCGATATTTGCGTCCGTGATTTCGACGATGACTTTTTGTAGCAAATTTACACCGTACGCGCCCAAAAATATCCTGGCGCCCTTTATCTCGTCGTCCAGCCTAGTGACCGCGACGTTTTGATTTTCGCTGATATAGGCGTTAAATCGCTGTCCGATACGCTCTTTCGCCCAGCGCGCGAATTTCCTATCCATAAAGTCAAATGCGACCCTGTCTGCTTCGCGCTCGAGTTCGCTTAAATTTGAGCAAATCGCTTCGATATTTAAAAGCAAGTAGTTAAAAAATTTCTCGTCGTTGTGCAGTTTGGCCTTTAAAAGGCGGTGTAGCGTGAGGTCGGAGTAGCGGCGGATCGGGCTCGTAAAGTGCGTGTAGCGCTCAAATCCCAGTCCGAAGTGGCCTAAATTTTGCGCACCATATTCGGCCTTTTTTTGCGATTTTATGATGAGTTTGTCGATCTCCTCGCGGTTGCCTACGGCGTCGGCTTGAGCTTGGATTTTGCGAACCAAATTTGCAATATCGCTTTCATAAACGAAGTCAAAGCCTAGAGCGCCGAGATCTTCGAGCAAAATTTGTATTTTTCGCAGATCCGGCGAGCCGTGATTTCTAAAAACGCCTTTGCCGATGCGTTTTGCCGCCGCGACGTTGGCTAGCAGCATGCAGTCCTCGACTAGTCTATGCGAGTCGGTATCGGTCTCAAACCTCGTAGAGGCAAGCCCGCCGTCTGCGTCAAGGCTCATGCGAAGCTCCTGCGTCCTAAAGTCAAATGCGTTTTTCAGGCGTTTTTTGCGCAGACGCGAGGTGAGTGCGAAAAGAGGTTTTATCCAGCCGATTTCATCCTCGCGTTCGCCGCGTAAAATTTGATCGACCTCGTCGTAGTTAAAGCGTCTTTGTGAGACGATAACGGCTTCTAAGAGCTCTTCTTTTGCGACTTCGCCCTCTTCGCCTAACGTGATTTTGAAACAAAATGCAAGGCGCGCGGTATTTGGCTTTAGCGAACAGATATTTTCGCTCAAATTTCTCGGCAGCATCGGCACGGCTTTGTGCGGAAAATATATAGAAAATCCGCGCGTTTTGGCCTCTGCATCTATCGGAGAGTAGGGGGTTACGTATTCGCTCACGTCAGCGATCGCGACGTAAATTTCGCGTTTTTTCTCGTCAAAATATATCGCGTCGTCAAAGTCTTTGGCATCGACGGGATCGATCGTGCAAAATGGCAAATCCCGCAAATCCGCTCGCTGCGGGTACATCGTAGGATCGACCTCGTCGCCCCATGCGATCGCTTCAGCTTCGCACTCTTCGCTAAATTCATCGTTTTTGTTAAAGACGGCGAGCGAGATTTTTTCGTCGCTGAGCGGGTCGTTTATGTTGCCGATAACCTCGACTATTTCGTTGTTTAGGTTGCCGATTTTTAGTAGCGTGCCGGGCGGCAGCATTTTTAGCGATTTTTGCGAGGCTTTTAGCGGCGAGCTAAGCGCTGTTTTTACGTTTACGCCAAGAATTACCGAGCCTATTTGTTTAGTATAAACAACGCTTGTTTCATTGGCTAGTTTTAGCGTCATCACGACTTTAGCGCTTTGACGTTTTTTCTTTAGCGGCAAAAGCTTTGCGAGTACGATATCGCCGTAGTGCGAGGCGTTTAAATTTTTGTTTTCTATTATTATATCTTGCTTAAAGCGTTTGTCGTAAGGCGACAAAAAACCTGTGCCGTTTGCGCTTATATCAAGCTTGCCGCAAACAAAGCCGTTATTTAGGTAGTAGCGATCTTTGTGGTGGCTTGCGGCGTTTAAATTTAGTAAATTTCGTAGGATTTCTTTATCAGAGGAGGCGACTTCCTTTTCGCTCACTCCATCAAGTAGTTTGGTTAAAAAATCTTTCACAAATTTGCTTTGACTTTTGCAACGGCTTCTAGGAATTTATCTTGCGCAAAGCCGTATTCGTCGAGACACATTAGCGTATTTTGCAGATTATCGTCGTTTAGTTGATCAAATAGATTTACGGCATTTTTTACTACTTTGAGCGCTTTTGAGTAGCTTTTTATGTGTTCAGGCGCATCGTCTGGGTTATTTGAATATAAGATTGCGTCGACAAGCTCAGGCTCAAGATTCCATTGTTCAAAAATTTTGGCAGTCACTGTTTCATTTGAAATGCCTACGATTTCATTTTCTAGCTCAGATACGTCAAATGGACTTGAAATATTTTTTAATTTTGCCTTAAAATCATCAACTTTTCCGGTTTCATTTAGTTCATTAGAGATGATGATTTTACCTACTTCTAGCATAAAAGAGGCTGGACTTAAAACTGCAAGATCGCTAGCGTTGATTTTTGAATACCAGTTATACATTAGAGCATTTTGCATTATAGAAATATTTAAAAAATCTTGACTGGTAATACCGTATGGATCTAAATTTATCTTAAAGCTTTTTTTTACTGCGCTTGATAGGGCAAAGCCGCGTATGGTTGCCATGCCAAACAGCGTAATTGCTCTTGATATCGTGGTTATTTCTCTGCTAAATCCATAAAGAGGCGAGTTTGCGGAACGTAATATATTTGCTGTTAACATAGGATCTTTTTCGACTATTTGAGATAGGTCGTTAAGCGAACTATTGTCGTCTGAGCAAACGGTTTGAATTTTTATTATTGTATCGTCAAGTGGTGGAAGAGCCTTTATATGTTTATAAATTGATTCATTCATTTTTTACACTTTGCATCGAGATTTTATAAGCCACAATTCTACACTAAAAGGCTTTTTAAAAAACTTAAATACATATGTTAAGCTTATTTTAGCGACTAAATAGTATAATCTCACAAATTTTTTAAGAGGAGAGAATATGGCAGTAAGTATTTACTATGACAAAGATTGCGATTTGAGCTTGATTAGAAGCAAAACCGTAGCGATGATAGGTTTTGGCTCGCAAGGCCACGCGCATGCTGAAAATTTACGCGACAGCGGCGTAAAGGTGATCGTAGGTCTAGCAAAGGGCGGTAAAAGTTGGGCAAAAGCCGAAGCAAAGGGCTTTGAGGTAAAAACAGTAGCCGAAGCGGCAAAGGCTGCAAACGTCATAATGATACTGACTCCGGATGAGCTTCAAGCAGAAATTTTCGAGCGAGATATAAAGCCAAATTTAAACGAAGGCGACGCGATAGCTTTTGGACACGGCTTTAACGTGCATTTTGGACAGATCAAAGCTTCTGAGGGCATCGATGTCATCATGATTGCTCCAAAAGCGCCTGGCCATACGGTAAGAAGCGAATTTGTACGAGGCGGCGGCATCCCTGATCTAATCGCTGTAGAGCAAAACGCAAGCGGAAAGGCTAAAGAGCTAGCTCTAAGCTACGCTAGCGCGATCGGCGGCGGCAGAACGGGCATCATAGAAACTACATTTAAAGACGAGACCGAGACCGATCTTTTTGGCGAGCAGGCGGTACTTTGCGGCGGACTTTGCGCGCTGGTAAACGCAGGTTTTGAGACGCTGGTAGATGCCGGATACGAGCCTGAGATGGCGTATTTTGAGTGCTTGCACGAGCTAAAACTAATCGTGGATCTAATGTATCAAGGCGGCATGGCCGATATGCGCTACTCTATCTCAAACACCGCAGAATATGGCGATTACGTGAGCGGTCCGCGCGTCATCGGCGAAGATAGCAAAAAAGCAATGAAAGAGATCCTAAAAGAGATCCAAAACGGTAAATTTGCAAAAGACTTTATCCTCGAGCGCAAGGCTGGATACGTGCGCATGAACGCAGAGCGCGGCATCGCCGAGAGAAGTCTGCTAAATCAAACCGGCAAAAAACTACGCTCCATGATGCCTTGGATAAGTGCGGGCAAACTCATCGACCAAAGCAAAAATTAATTGAACTCGAAACCTAGAAAAAAGGCCGCGAAAAGGCGCTCCAAAAAGGGGCGCTCTAGCGGCGGACTAAAGCTACTACTTTCCGTTTTTCTCATCGCCTGTATCTTGCTTGTTGGGGCATTTTATCTACTGGACGTCAGGGTAAAGGTTAAAAGCGACAATGCGCTGATAGCTAAAATCGAGCGGTATTTCGGCGATAAAAGCGAGCCCGAGCAAAAGCAAAATTTAAGCCACAAACCAAGCCTTTCGGCCTCAAACAGCTCTGAAAAAGTCACCATAAAAGACGCACAGGCTGCATCTGGCGCGCACTCTAGAGCAAATTTAACCGATATAAAGGCGATTTTTGATGAGGCGGAAGCTAAAGGTAAAATAAAAATCGGCGGTGAAAAAGCTAGAGCCGAAGAAAAAAACGATCAAAATTTGCCAAACGTGCAGGGCAAATTTGATAAAAATGGGCAGGGCGTGCCTGCAACTAAAGATAAAATCTCGTCCGAGAGCGTAAATTTAGCATCCCGCGACACTTCCGAGCTGGACGGCGCAAACGCTAAAAAGGTCGGCGAGCTAAATTCGTCAAATTTAAGCTTTAAAAACGAGCCAGCTAAAACCGCTCAAAATGGAGGCGATACCGTCAAATTTGACGCCTCGCAAACGCCTCAAAGAACGCATATTTTTGCAAATTCCGAAGCCGTGATCTTTGACGATACGCCTATGTCGCAGGCGCAAAATAACTCCCTCGAGCAAACGTTAAAAAAAGATAAAATTAATATCGAATTTAGCGACGCAAACGATCAGGCGGGGCAGGTCGAGGCGAAATTTGACGCCGAAAATGCGCCGCAAATTGACGAGTCAAACAGGCAAGAGAGGCTTAAAAATGACGAAAAGGCCAACTTTGCAGACTCGCAAAAGACGGATAAAAAAAGCTCGACCAAAACAAATGAAGTAAAAGCCGCCGTAAAAGCGGGCTACAAACCGCGCCTAGTCATCATTATCGACGACGTGGCGTACAAGCACCAAGCAGACGCGATAAAATCGGTAAATCTAAAGCTCACGCCATCCTTTTTCCCGGCTACTTCCGCCCACCCCGAGACGCCTGTTTTGGCACGACGTTTTAGCTTTTATATGATTCACTTGCCTATGCAGGCTCTAGGCGGCTTTAAGGGTGCTGAGATCGGCACTCTCACGGTCGACGACGACTATGAAAAGATCGCGAAAAAACTGCAAAGTATCAAGCGAGACTTTCCGAATCTAAAATACATCAACAACCACACGGGTAGCCGATTTACGAGCGATGCGGCCGCGATGGATAGGATGATGCGGGCGGTGCGGGACGAAAATTTGATATTCGTCGATAGCAAGACGACCTCGCCGACCAAGGTTTACGGCGCGGCGAAAAAATACTCGATGCCATACATCGCGCGCGACGTGTTTTTGGATCACGACGGCTCCAAGGCGGCCGTGCGAAAGCAGCTAAAATACGCCGTCGAGCTAGCCAAAAAGCGCTCCTACGCCATCGCGATCGGACATCCGCACAAAAATACGCTAGAAGTCCTGCAAGAAAGCGCCAAACTCCTGCAAGAGGTCGAGGTCGTCTATTTAAAGGACCTTTTTTGAACGTTTTAACCGAGCTTCCGCGCGGCCTTTTGCGTCTTAAAAAGCTGCCGGCAAAGCTATATTTTGAGGGAAATTTAGCCCTGCTTGAGCGACCGATGGTTTCGATCGTGGGCTCTAGAAAGGCAAGCGCTTACACTAGGCAGTGCGTAGAGGCGCTGGCTAGGACGCTCGCAAACAGCGGCGTTTGCGTGGTTAGCGGAGCGGCCATCGGCGTGGATATCGCCGCGCACAAGGGCGCTTTTCCGCATACCATCGCCGTTTTTGGCAACGGACTAAATAAAATCTACCCGCAAAGCAACGCCAAAATCATCAAAGAAATTTACCAAAACGCACTGGCTCTTAGCGAATACGACCCGGGTGAGCCGCCGCTTGCTTATAGATTTTTGGAGCGAAACCGCATCGTAGTCGCGCTCTCGCAGGCTCTAGTCGTGGCACAGGCCGATACTAAAAGCGGCTCGATGCAAAGCGCGCGTATGGCAAAGGAGCTTGGCGTGCCGATATTTACGCTGCCTCAGCGCCTAGGCGAGAGCGACGGGACAAACGAGCTAATAGCTAGCGGCGCGGCAAATTTGATAAACGATTTTGACGCTTTTGCGCTTCGTTTCGGCGGTAAGCCAGTATCCGCGCAAGAGGACGAGGTGATAAAATTTTGTAAAAACGGCGCGAGCCTCGATGCGGCTTTGGCAAAATTCGGCGATAAAATTTACGAATACGAACTAGAAGGCAAGCTGCGAATATCAGGGCTTACGGTATTTGCTGAGTAAAATTAGCGGCTTTTGAGCTCAAATTTACGCCGTGCGAGTTTTGATAAAACGGCGGTAAAATTTGAAGTAAAATTTATCGGCTTGACGGCGGTAAATGTGTTTTGGCGACGTTTGATTTTGTAAATTTGTGGAGCGTGGCTATCAAATTTGAGCCTGCCCGTCGTCAAATTTATCGCTAAATTTGAGAAAATCTAAAGGACGAAAATGAGCATAATGGCCATCGACGTGGGGTTAAAACGTATCGGCGTGGCGCTAGCCGTCGGGCAAACCGTGATGCCGCAAACGCCCGTACTGCGCAAAAACCGCAATCAAGCTGCGCGCGACGTTAGCGCCGTTTTGCGCGAATACGGTGCAAAAAAGCTAGTCGTGGGCGTGCCGCTTGGGGGATCTAGCGAGGACGAGATGCGGCGGCGGATCGCGCACTTCGTGTCGCTGCTCGAATTTGACGGCGAGGTGGTCTATCAGGACGAGGCGATGAGTAGCTTTGAGGCGAGCGAAATTTACGCCGATGGCAGGCGCGACGGACGGCTAGATAGCATCGCTGCGATGATTATTTTGAAGCGGTATCTGGGGCTTTGAGGCGGTTTGCAAAATTCGGCGCGTGGTAAGATGGCGGCAAATTTGAGTTTTTACGCAGGTCTACGCCAAAGAAGCCCTCGCAGCCAGCTGCTAACGATGAGTAAAATTTGAGTTAAATTTACGTCTCGGCGCTAAATTTAACCGAGGTTTTTCGTAAAATTTAAGAGTGGCTGATTTGCGAGTCAAATTTGACTTGTGGGTTAGGCGTGCTACGACTCGGAGTCAAATTTATCCAAACCTAGCCAGCCGATCAGCTATAGCGCCGTATCCAATCATCTAAAAAACGTGTGGAACCGATGCTCGCCGTTTTTCATGACGGTAAGCGTCGCTTTGATTTGGTTTGCAAACTCGCAAATCGTTTCAAAAGAGGTTAGACCGTCCTTTTTGCCATATAAAATATGCGTCGGCGCCGTCCAGCAGATAGGATGCTCTCTGGCGTAGCAAAGATATTTCCACGAAAGTTTTTCCCCAGACCCCGTGTCCAGCTCGCCCATATCTCGCAGCTCATCCTCGCTCACGCGCGCCTGCGACATCACTTTTTCGATTAAAATTTGCATATTTACGATTGGCGAAATAAAATACGCCTTTTTTATCTCCATGCCCTGCAAGGCATGCATGGCAAAAAATGCGCCGATACTGTTTGCGACGATTGTCACGGATTTGCGGCTTTTAAGGATAGGCTCAAAAAACGGCACAAATTCCTCTTTCGCCTCCCGCGGGGTGCGAGCCTCGTAATCAAATCCCAGCACGTCGCTATCTGCAAAAAGCGGTTGAAAATGAGCCGCTTCTTGCGCGCTTCCGCCTTTACCGTGTATGTACACGATTATGTTTTTCATGATTTTTCCTTTTTGCGGCCGCTAAAATTTAGCTTTGCAGCAAGTGGACGGATGATGCAAAGCGCGCTTTGGAGCCGTTTGCTCTAAAATTTGAGCAGTCCGTCCTCGTCAAATTTAAAATCAGGCCCCCAAGCCACCTCCCAGTAGTATCCGTCCGGATCGGCAAAATACGCGTGGTATCCGCCCCAAAACGCAACTTGCGGCTCCTTGACGATAGTTCCGCCCGCCTTTTTTACTAGCTTTATGACGCTATCCACGTCCTCTTTGTTTTTTACGTTATAGGCTAACGTGATGCCGGCAAATCCGCTTCCTCTCGGCGGATCGTTTTCGTCGATATCTCGAGCCAGCGCGTCTAGCGGGTAGAGCTCAAATTTAGTCCCAGGCGTATTGAAAAAACATACCGGCGGATTGTCCTCTTTGCAATCCGTCTGAAACCCCAGGCCTTCGCGGTAAAATTTGAGCGCTCTTTGCATGCTTCGCACGCCTAGGCAGATGCAGGTTATTTTATTCATTTTGGCCTCCGTTATTTGGGCTTATTATATCATTTTGGCGGTAGCGGTTTTGGATCAAATTTGACGTTATCAAACAAAGCAGGGCGGTTTAATGAGCTTTAAAAATGCGAGTAAAATTTCAAAAAGCTAAATTTTATCCCCGTTTTGCGTCTCAAATTCATAAGCTTCGTTTAAGATATGCACAAGAGTGTCGGATAGATACGGCTGATCTAGCGTCCAGACGCGAATTTTCGGGTTTAAATTTGCCGCCGAGTTAGTGGTTTTTAACACGACCAATGCAATCTTTTTTTCTATCAAGATCGCAACTAAAGCATTGTTTATCTCGCTTAATAAACTTTCTTTTATAAAGACGATATTTGGGTGAAATATCATATCCTCTATGTGACGTTTTATGATACTCCAATCGCCGCTCGGTTTCACGTCTATACCGATAAATTCTAAATCTTTTTTAAGTATGTTAAATGCGTAAAGGTTAGGCTCTGCGACAAGAGCGCTAATTTTTTTCGGATTTTTTATTTTAAGGCTTTTTATGAGATCAATCTTGTCGTCGCAAATGTGTAGTGAAATATATGTGCAGATGCGTACTCCGTGATCAAACTCAAATCTAATACTCGAGTTATTTTGTTTGGCTATAGTCTTTGCGATTTCGTAAAATTTGCGACTTTTTGCATTTATATTAATGTGGGGCGTATTTTTGTAAGTAAAAAAAGCGCGGTCGCAGTGTACGCTAATTGCAAATCTAATGTTGCTTTTATAGTAGTTTGAGAGCAAAAATTTGATCGTAACGGTTGAGTTAGAGACATTTAAAAGGAAAATCTGAGCAATTGAGTCGATAAGTTTCGTAAGAGTCGCAATATCGGCGTAAAACAGCCTAGGATAGGCGATGTCGTAGTCTAGTAATACGTAGTTTCCTTTTTTTTGAGCATCCTCGTTTAGCGAGGAAACTAAAAATAACAAACCGCCTGCAATATCGACTTTTGGCAGCGTGTTTGCTTCGAGAGATTCGCCGGTTTTGCTAATCTGGGTCGTTTGCGTCGCATCTGTTTTTATCACGGTTTTATCTGGTTTTTTAAATTTATCTACAAAATAAAAACTGCCTAGCGCTACTATATAAAGTGTTGCGAAAATAATAAAAATGTATGCAAAGCTCACGGCTATATAACCAGCATCGCATCGCCGTAGGAGTAAAATTTATACTTTTGCTCTACAGCCGTTTTATAAATCCGCATAGTCTGCTCAAGTCCGATAAAGCTGGTAACTAGCATGATTAGCGTTGATTTTGGTAGGTGAAAATTCGTAAGCAGGTAGTTTTGGCGGATGGGTTTGTTGTTTAAATTTAAAAACAGCCTGCACTCGCCGCTAGATTTGCCGCTTCTGGCAAACTCCTCTACGCAGCGCGTTACCGTCGTGCCTACGCCCAGGATCGGTCTATTTGAGCGGATCAAATTTTGCGTATCTTGCGGGATATCGTAAAACTCCGCGTGCATCTTGTGCTGCGTGATATCCTCGCTCTCCACGCTCTTAAACGTCCCAGCGCCCACATGCAGCGTGAGGTAGGCTATCTCGCGGCCTTTGGCTAGGCGCGCGATCATCTCGTCGCTAAAGTGCAGGCTTGCCGTCGGAGCCGCCACCGCGCCCTCGTTTTTAGCAAACACGCTTTGGTACCAGCTCTCGTCATCCTCGGTGTCGCTTCGTTTGATATATGGCGGCAAAGGCACGTGACCGATGTGAGATAGGACTCTATAAAGCGCGGCCGCATCCAAAAGCTGGTCATTTTGGCTAAATTTGACCGTGCGCGAGCCGTCGCCAAAGAGCTCGCAGACCTCGGCGGTTAAATTTTCGTCGAAATTTAAAACGCTGCCCGCGTGAACCTTGCCTTTTATATAGACGCTAAATTTACCGTCCGCAAGCGGAGAGTTTAGCAAAAGCTCCGTCTCGCCGCCGCTTTGTTTTTTGCCGAAAATTCGAGCTTTCACCACTTTGGTGTCGTTAAAAATAATATCACAAGGCGGTAAAATCTCTGGCAAGTCGCCAAATTTTAGATGAGAGATTTTCCCGCTAGCTCGCTCGTAGACTAGCAACCTAGCGTCCTCTTTGGGAAAGGTCGGGAAATTGGCGATTAGCTCCGGCGGTAGCTCGTAGTCGTAGGCGTCAAGTGAGTTTGGATTTAAAATTTGACTCATCTGGCTAGCCTACTTGATTTCATAGTTATTCGTCCTCTTTTTCTTCGTCGGTTTCCTGCTCGGGCTCTTCGTTTTTAGCTGGATTTACGCGGGCGGCTATAAAGATAGAAAGCCCGTAAAGACCGATGAGAGGCACAGCCATCAAAAACTGACTGAGGATATCCGGAGGCGTCATAACCGCGGCAAATATAAAAATCACGACGATAGCGTAGCGGAAGGAGTTTTTTAGCATCTTATCGTCGACTAGGCCGAGTTTGGCGAGGAAAAAGGTGATAACGGGGAGCTCAAACGCGATGCCAAATGCAATGACTAGTTTCGTAAAAAAGCCGACGTAGCCGCCGATATTTAGCATCGCGGAAAAGAGCTGTTGGCCGAAATTTATAAGAAAAGCAAAACCGATAGGAACGACGACGTAGTAGCAAAAAGCAGCGCCAACTAGAAACATAAAAGTCGCCGAAATAACAAACGGGATTACGTACTTTTTCTCGTTTTCGTAGAGTCCAGGCGCTACAAAGAGCCAAAACTGCCAAAAAATAATCGGTAGCGAAAACAAAAATCCAGTAAAAAACGCCACCTTCATCGCTACGAAAAAGGGCTCTTGTACCTCGAGAAAGACCATTTTTTGGTTATCAGGTAGGGTGTTTTGCAGCGGCGCGATGATAAAGTCTAAAATTTGATTCCAAAAGCTAAAGCACACTACAAACATCACGATCACGGTCATGACGCTGATGAAAAGCCTTTTTCTAAGTTCTATTAAATGCGGTTTTAGCTCTTCAAACATTACGCCTCTTTTTTCTCGTTATCGCCCAGCACGGCGTTTTTGACGGCTTCGCCCGGGTTTTTGACCGCTTCGACGCTCTTTTTTACGTCGTTTAGACCGTCTGTGATGCCGCTAGTGACGTCGTTTACGCCCTTTTTTAGCTCGTCGAGCTCCTCAAAGGTAAGCTTTTTTCGCACCGTTTCAGTTGTTTTTGCGATGCTTTCTTTATATTTTTTCGCGTCCTCTTTGAGTTCTTGGATTTTTATCTCTTGATCGAAGCTGCTTTTTGCGTCGTTGACCGTTTTTTTGACGGTTTTAAAAAATTTCGCTATCTCTACCATCGCGCTAGGAAGCTTATCAGGCCCCAAAAATAGCACCGCGATGACGGCTATGACGATGATCTCGGGTAAGCTCATGCCAAACATTTTTTATCCTAATTTTTTATTTTAAAGCGCTTATTTTAGCGTTTTTTATCTCAAATTTGCATAAATCAGCCCGCGATAAATAAAGAAATTTCATCCGCGGTGAGGAAATTTTTGGCGTAATATCGCCCGTTTTTAAATTTTAATTTTCCGCTATTTTTTAGCAGTTGCGCTCTTTGCTCTTGCTCGGCGTTTAGGCTACTTTGCTCTATACCGACGATGCTTCTGGCGCCTAAAAATATCCGCTCTAAATTTAGCTCGTCCGCGCTTAAATTTTCGATTTTCTTAGCGTGCGGATTTTTTACGTAAGCGTTTAAATTTGAAGCGTTATAAAAGCGATGAACCAGCCAAAATCCGACTGCGTAAGCGCCCAGGGCAAGGTAGAATTTGGCCTGCCAGTAGCCAAGATTATGCTTGCAAATTTGGCCGAAATTTGAAATTTCGTACTGTTTTAGTCCGGTTTCTTCGATGCGATCTATCATAAATTTAGCTAGCCTCGGACTATCTTTTGCGTAGTTTATCTTGCTGGCAAAGGGCGTATTTTCTTCAAGCGTTAGCGAGTACGCCGACACGTGTGAAACGCCTAAATTTCGGATATTTTGCGCCTCTTGCTCGAGTCGTTTTTTGGTGTCTAGCTTCGTACCGTAGATGAGATCGACGTTTATATTTTCTAGCCCCGCGGTTTTGGCATTTGCGACTGCCTCGTAGATCTGCCTCGCGTCGTGGATGCGCCCGAGGAATTTTAATTTATCCTCAAAAAAGCTTTGAGCGCCGAAGCTCACGCGATTTACGCCGTATGATTTCATCTGCGAGAGCCACGCTAGGCTTGCCGAGTTTGGATTTGCCTCCGTCGTGATCTCGGCGTCCTTTGCCAGATATGGCGCGACCGCCTCAAATAGCCGCTCATAGTAGCCCCCGTCCACGGCGCTAGGCGTCCCTCCGCCGATAAAAACCGTCTCGATATCGCCGTTTTTCACGTCAAATTTTAAAATCTGCTCCCTAAAATCCGCAATCATCGCGTCAAAATACGCGCCGGTTAAATTTCGTTTGCCAACGACCGAGCCAAAGGCGCAGTATGGACATTTGCTCTCGCAAAACGGGATGTGGACGTAAAGAAGCATTTTGACCTTTGTTTTTGCCGTATTTTAGCAGATTTTGCGGGTTTATCGCGCAGTGTATGATATTTTGTTTTTGCGCCGTTTGGTGGTCGGTTTGCGGTAAATTTAGGTCGGATTTAGGCGCAAAACCGACTCCGGTAAGCTATTTGACGCTTTTAAATTTTTAAATTTACCGCCGTTTTTGCCGCCCGTTAAATTTAAAAAGTCGCGCCGATACGTTTAAATTTACGTATAAAATTTCTTTTGTTTTAAAATTTGCGTCGGCAAAACGCCGAATTTTTCTCTAAAAATCTTTGCAAAATGCGGAGCGCTGGCATATCCGACGATTTTTGCGGCTTCGCTCACGCCGATATCCCCGCGCTCTAAGAGCTTTTTCGCAGCGTTTAGACGCTCGCTTGCTAGCAGCCCGTAGATCGTATCGCCAAAATAGCTTTTAAAGCCTTTTTTTAGCTTAAATTCATTCGTCGCGCACGCTCTGGCTAGCTCTTTTATGCTGGGCGGATTTTGGACATCGCTTAGTAAAATTTGCCTCGCTTTATTTAAAATTTTTACGTATTCGTCGCTAAAATCGCGCTTTTTTTCATCGGCTTCGGGCGTTTTAGGCGCGCCTAAGCTTTTGTAGATTAGCTCTAAAATTTTAGCTTCCATGAAGATTTCTCGCATCTTGCCCTCAAGCTCGCTCGCAGTTAAAAGCTCCCGTAAAATCATGCTTTGGGCTAAATTTATCTTAGCCGTTTGGATGCAGATTTCGTTTTCTTCGCCTAGGTTTTTAAATGCCGCCAGCTCGTCGGCTAGTTCGTTTTTTAGTACGATACATCGTCCTGTATAGTTATTGCTCTGATACTCGCAGATACCCTCAAATCCGCTATCCACGCGTCCCATCCAAAACTCTCCGGCCTTTAGATAAAAAGTTTTTTTATCCGCTTTAAGCCCGGCGTCTCCTCTTGCGTCGTTAAAGAGCAAAAAGCAGTAGCCAGCGCCTCTTTCAAGCCGTCTTTTTACGCTTTTATTGCAGATTATTTCGCTTCTGCAGTAGCTTGCGCCACTTGCGCCTTTAAAAAACTCAATCTTACATTTTCTATCTTGCTCTTGCCATGCGCTTTGTCCGTAGCGCACCGAATTTTGCGCGAATTCTTGCTCGTTTGCGCGTAAAATATCTTTAAACTCGACCTTCATTTGTTTTTTATCCTTTTAGCGTTGATAAAAAATCCCTCTACCGTTTATCGGAGTATTGATAATAATTATCTGATTATAGTAAAATAAGGTTTAAATTTAAATAAGGAGTTTAAAGATGAAAAGTATGCCTAAAATTTCTATGCTAGCTTGTTTGGCGCTATCTTGCGCGCAGGCGGCCGACGAAGTGAAACTAAATGAAGTTACCGTAACTAGCGCGACGGGTTTTGAGCAAAATATCAAAGACGCGCCCGCTTCCGTTTCGGTAATCTCGCAAAAAGAGATAGCCAGGCGCAACCATCAAGATATAGAAAGCGTCGTAAAAGACGCTCCGGGCGTTTTCGGCGCGACGCTGGGAGCTGCTAGCAGACGCGGTATCACGATGAGAGGCCTTGGTCAAAAATACACTAAAATTTTAATAGATGGCCGCCCTGCGACCAGCGATAGCGCGTATAGAGGGCTTCGCGCGGTCGGTAGCGCTCAAAATTTTCTCCCGCCGGCAAACACGATCGAGCGTATCGAAATCGTGCGAGGGCCGATGAGCTCGCTATACGGCTCAGATGCGATGGGAGGCGTCATAAATATTATCACCAAGGGCTTTTCAAACGAATTTAGCGGTAACGTAAACGGCTACTATACGCTTGCGGGCAAAAGCGGGATAAATTACGACTATCAGACCGGCTTTTACGCAAACGGCGCAGTGATCCCAGACGTGCTAGGTATCGCGCTTTACGGGCGGTATTTTCACAAATTTGAAGATGAGCGAGCCTTTACGAACCGCAAAAACGAGGACATAAATTTCGGTGCGAAAATCATGTATAACGCCACCGAAAACGACGAAATAGCTCTAGATCTACGCCGCGTAGTAAATAAATACGAGCGTACTGAAGGCAAGACGCTAAACCGCACGGCTAGCGATAACACGAGCGTGGCTTTTGAGAAGATGAGCGGATATACCGCCTCGCTCTCGCATACGGGCAAATACGATAAACTGCTGCTTGAAAGCTTTTTAATGCACGATAATATGAAAGAGAGTGGGCAACAAGACCTCACGCTAAAAACGACGACGCTAAATACCAAGGGAACGTATTTTTTTGATAATAATACGCTAAGCCTAGGCGCCGAATACAGAAGAGAAAGGCTAAACGAAAAGGCAACGACCGCCGACGCCGCAAATGTCAAAAGGTATGATTTTTCGCTATACGGCGAAGATGATTTTGACGTAACCGACGCACTCACGCTAACTGTGGGTCTAAGGTATAATCACGACAAAGACTACGGCGGACACGTATCTCCGCGCGGCTATGCCGTATATCATCTAAGCGAAAATTTATCGTTAAAAGGCGGAGTATCGGCGGGCTACTCGACGCCTGATATCAAGATGCGAACCGACGGGCTTGCCCTGCCTTTTGCCGGCGGCATGGGAGCGCAGCTGGGCAAAAGCGACCTAAAACCCGAATCCAGCCTAAACTACGAAGCCGGCGTCGCATACGGGGACGAGAGCCTTAACGTATCGGCGATGGCGTTTTATACGCGGATAAAAGACGGTCTAGGTACGAAGCCGGTTTGCGTCGCACGCCCGGGCGTTCCTTGCGTGCATAACGGTAAGACCTATAGGCGCGGTATCTGGGAGAGCGTAAATATCGGCAAGGCTGAAGTAAAGGGTGTCGAACTCGCCTCAGACTGGCAGATTTTATCAAATTTAGCCCTGCACTCAAGCTACGTTTACACTAAATCAAAGCAAAAATCTGGCGCGTACGAGGGTAAATCTTTAAACAATCTACCCGTACACACCGTAAAACTAGGGCTTGACTACGATATGACGCCTGATCTAAATCTGTGGACGCAGATGAACTATCTAGGCAAAACCAGAGCCGTTTACGGCCTACCGGGAGACGAGGAGATAAAGGATTATACGCTATTTGACGCGGGCGCAAGCTACAAGCTAACTAAAAACGCGAGCGTAAATTTTAGCGTTTATAATATCTTTAACGAATACGTAACGACAAAATCCGGACGCTATGAAATTTTGATCGCCGACGGGATTAAATATAGACTCGGATTTAACGTAAATTTTTAAATTTAGTCAAATTTAAGCGGAGGTGGTGGTGTGTAGCAACGCGCCGTCCTGCGCCCGGTTTTTAAAATTTGAGTTTAAATTTAAGGAGAAAGATGCCGTTTTTAAAGAAAAAGAAATTTTGGTTTAATGTCCATTTGATTTTAAGTCTAGCCTGTGTTTTGCCGCTGCTTGTCGTCGCTCTTAGCGGCGCGATCATATCCTATCACGACGAGATTATAGACCTTGCAAACTCGCAAAAAACCTTTGTCGAGCGAGGCGAAAAAGAGCTTAGCACGAGAGAAATTTTAGATATTTTTAAAGCTAAGGAACCAAATTTTACGCTTAGCTACTACAAGATTAACTCGGACGCAAATCACGCTCTAGGCGTATCCGGTACGGATGCTAAAGGCGAGTTTAAGTCGTATTTTATAAATCAATACACGGGCGAGATAACGGGTGAAAATTTCGGCGATAAATTTATCGGACTAATGTTAAATTTGCATACGAATTTAGGGCTCGGCCTTAGCGAAAACGAGACGCTACGGCTTATAGGTAAGCATATAGTTGCGGTTTGCTCTATCGCTTTGGTAGTTTTGGTTGTATCTGGATTGATAATCTATTATCCTAGTTTTAAAACTAAATTTATGCGTGCATTTACTTTAAAAATCAAGACCAAAGGCTATGCGTTTTTGTACAGCCTACACGGATTTGCCGGCGTTTATCTCTGTTTATTTTTGGCTTTTATGAGCGTCACGGGGCTTTACTGGTCGTACGACTGGGCGGCAAAGCTCGTAAATAACGCGCTTGGCGAAAAGGAAATTTTTAGAAAAAAGAGCTTTACGCAAGTGAGGGGGTTTTCGCTAAAGGACGAGGCTAAGATAGCAAATTTGGAGGCCGCGATAGATATTTTTAAACGAGATAGAGGGGATTACGAGCTTTTTAACGTCATCACGCAAGAAGACGGCGAAAATTTTATGATATTTTACTTTGACAAAGGGCTGGAAGAGGACGATAAGGTAAATACGATGACGATAAACGCCGCCAAGGGGCAAATCATCAGGCATGCGAGGTTTGACGACGCTAAAAGCTCGATGCCGAGGCCTTTTGCGATTCATAAAGCGGTTTTAAGCTTGCATTCGGGATATTTTTTGGGCGAGATCGGTAAATTTATATTTTGTTTAGCTTCAGCGTCGGTTTTGTTTTTTGTTATAAGCGGCTTTTGGATGAGCTTAAAACGGCTCAAAAGATAAATTTGATAAAATCGCTCGAAAAAACTGAAAAAGGCTAAATATGCGAGTGATTTTAGACGGATTTGACGGCTCTTTTTTGCCGATTTTGCAAAGCTTTAAGGCTGTGATGCCAAGCCTGCATATAACAGGTATAGAGGAGCTCGGCAAGAGCGTAAACGAGAGGACGTCAAGCGCAGAAAACGACGATGCCATAAACGTAAGCGAGCTTTTTGCGCGCCAATACGAGCGGGACGAGCTTTTATCGGACAGCTCTTTGTTTTTGCAAGATAATAAATTTGACGGGAGCGGCGAGAGTGCGGCGGTCAAATTTGATGAAAACGTAAAATTTGACGGTGTGCATGTTAGCGACGATGATAAATTTGAGCAAAAATTAATAGCCGAGAGCGAGCAAAAAACCGCTTCCGTGTGGGAGCAAAATTTGCAAGAGAGATGTGATGCTATACCGCGTCAAGACGGCGGTTGGCAAGAAAAGGCGATTTTGCAAACGGGCTCTTTGAGTGAAATATCTAAAACTGCGCCAACTAGCCAAAGCGCGCAAACCGCCGCTCCGCGCGAAACTCCTGTTTTTGACGGAGCTACGCAAACGGCACCGTCTAGTAAAATACCCGCTTCTAATGAAGCCCTAAAAACGGCCGCTTTGGACGAATCCGCGCAGGCTGCGCTATTTGATTTTAATGAGTCTGCGCAAAATTTGTCACCGCGCGTTGAGCCAAAAGCCGCGCCCGAGCGTAAAAAGCACGAAAGCGCGAGCCTGTTTACCGACGAAGAAGTGCGGGCGATACTGGAGCTAAAATAAAGGGCTCAAATTTGACGAGCCAAGCGGTTAAATTTGATGGAAAATGAAGAAAAACGCGCAATTTTTACCGCGCCGCAAAAGTAAAATTCGTAGTTTTAAAATTTAAATAAAAATTTTAAGCCTAAGCGTCAAATTTTTCCGCCAACCTCGCGATATTTAGCTATATCTTAACTATTTTTCGTTAAAATCGACAATTAAAAATTCTCGGAAAAAAAGATGGAAAAGAAATATAGACCAAATGTCGCGGCGGTCATACTTGCGCCCTCTTATCCGTTTGATTGCAGGATATTTATCGCGCAAAGATGCGATATGGCGGGTATTTGGCAGTTTCCCCAGGGCGGTATAGACGATGGCGAGACGCCGCGCGAGGCTCTAAAAAGAGAGCTCAAAGAGGAGATAGGCACGGACGACGTGGATGTGCTTAGCGAGTATCCGCAGTGGCTTAGCTACGACTTCCCTGAGGGTACGACGAGTAGGAAATTTTATAACTTTGACGGGCAGACGCAAAAGTATTTTTTAGTGCGGCTAAGACCTAGCGCGAAGATAAATATAAACACCAAAAAGCCCGAATTTGACGAATATAGATTTATAAACTCAAGCGAGGTTTTGAGCGACGTAAACCACTTCAAAAAGCCGATCTACAGTAAGGTTATCGGCTACTTTAAAGAGAAAGGATTTATTTAATGTTAATCGTCCAAAAATACGGCGGCACGAGCGTTGGGACGCTTGAGAGGATAGAAAACGTCGCCGCGAGAGTGATAGAAACTAAAAAAAGCGGCGCGGACATCGTGGTCGTTGTCTCGGCGATGAGCGGCGTGACTAATCAGCTGGTGGACTACGCCGAGCATTATACGAAGGCTCCCGACGGCGTGGCGATGGATATGCTGCTTAGCTCCGGCGAGCGCGTTACCTGCGCACTTTTAACGATAGCACTGATAAATTTAGGCTATCCTGCGGTGGGTCTAAGCGGTAGGCTAGCGGGCATCATCACCGATAGCGTGCATACTAGAGCTAGGATCGAGGCGATAGATACTAAGCGTATGAAAGAGGAGTTAAAGGCGGGCAAGATCGTCGTCGTAGCGGGCTTTCAGGGTATAGACGAAAAGGGCGATGTGACGACACTCGGACGCGGCGGTAGCGATCTTAGCGCCGTGGCGATAGCAGGCGCTCTAGATGCGGATCTGTGCGAGATTTACACCGATGTGGACGGAGTTTATACGACCGATCCTCGCATAGAGCCAAAGGCCAAAAAGCTAGATAAAATCAGCTACGATGAGATGCTAGAGCTTGCGAGCCTAGGCGCAAAAGTGTTGCAAAACCGCTCGGTCGAGCTAGCTAAAAAGCTAAACGTAAATTTAGTCACCAGAAGCAGCTTTAATCACAACGAAGGAACACTAATAACAAAGGAAGAGAGTATGGAAGCAGTACTAGTAAGTGGTATCGCGCTAGATAAAAACCAAGCTAGAGTAACTTTAAGAGGCGTGGTCGATAAGCCGGGTATCGCGGCAGAGATTTTCACCGCGCTTGCAGAAAAAAACATAAACGTAGATATGATAATCCAAAACGTAGGCCAGGATGGCACGACGAATTTGGGCTTTACTATACCGCAAAACGAGCTTCACATCGCAAAAGAGTGCATGGATAAACTAAGCGCGTCGAGGGAAATTTTATACAACGACGAGATAGTTAAGGTCTCGGTCGTGGGCGTAGGTATGAAAAGCCACACGGGAGTTGCTTCGCTAGCTTTTCAAACGCTGGCAAACGAGGGCATAAATATCCAAATGATCTCGACTAGCGAGATAAAAATCTCGATGATCGTCGATCAAAAATACGGCGAGCTAGCGGTTCGCGCACTACACGAAGCTTATAAACTCGATAAATGAGCGATTTTATAAAATGGACGCTCGAGGCGATCCGCGAGGAGGGTTCGCTGATGAGCTGGATGGAGGAGAGGCGTACCGAGTGGACGCCTCTCCTCGCCTCGAAGCTTAAATTTTTACTCGAAGGGCGCGCGTTTATCCTGATAACCGATAGCGAGCGCGGTTGGTTTGAGGAGTATTTTTTAAAAAATATAAATAAGCCGACAAATGCCCGCCCCGTGCTACCTTTTTTCTCGCTAAAGGCGCTTTACCCGTCTTTTGAAAATATCGGCTCAAAAGAGGAAGTCTCGCTGCTTTTAGATATGCTTAGTCTTGCTTTTCCAAACGGTTACGTGTTTTTTTACGTCGGCAAGAGCGCCGAAAAAAGCTCGCAGATCGCCAAAGGCAAGGACGATAGCTACATGTGGCTTTTTGACGAGCAGGCGCAAAATAGCTTTTATCTAAGCTCCTCCGACGGTGCGCTAGACATCAAGCTCTTATCGCTGTTTAGGCTTTTTGATAAGAGCATAGACGCCGCTTTATTTGCGAAAGTAACGCTTTAATCTATGCGAAGCAAAATCGTAATCACGAGCGATTTTGAAGCCTTAAAAGAGGAAATTTTAGGGCTTTACGGCGTAAATTCGGTTAGATTTTTTTTCGTCGAGGACTTTTTGCTAGAAAATGCAAAAGAGGTCGCCGCCGAGGCCTACATCGCGGAGAGCGAGCCTAAGCTGCTAGTTTTAGGCGCTAAAAATTTCCGCGTCGAGGCTCAAAACTCTCTACTAAAAATCATCGAAGAGCCGCCTAAAAATATCTTTTTTATCATAGCTTGCGAGTCGAAAAATATGCTTCTGCCGACCGTCCGCTCGCGCCTAGTTACTGAAAATAGACTCGAAAAAAAGCAGCGCGAAAAAACGGGGCTAGATTACAAACGCCTCGAGCTAAAAGAAATTTGTGCGTTTATCGATGAAAAATCAGCTTTTGAGCGCTCCGAAAAGCTCGGCAAAAACGACCTAAAAGAGCTAATCGCCGCAATAGTTCTCGAGGCTACGGCGCAGGGGGTCAAATTTAGCGCCGAAGAGCTTGAGTATTTTTTCAAAGCTGTGCGCCTAGCTGAGCTAAATACCAAAACCCATGCGCTTCTTACGCCGATACTTCTTATGATTTACGAAAAAGGGCTTAGATGAAAATTTTTAAAATCAATCCGCAAACTGATTTTAACGAGATTTGCGAGATTATCCGTCCTAGCGACGAGGGGCGAAATTTGATGAAAAAAAAGTCGGCGATCAACTTTTTTTTGATTAAAGATTTACGCTCGCCGGCCGCAAATATCCTAAAACAAGACGCATTAAGCGTAGGTGCGGAGCTCGTCACTAATCGGGACGTGATTCTGGACGGCGAAAACTCGACTGCGCTTTTGATGGCGACCGATGCGCAGGTGGGAGCGCTTGCCAAAAAAGAGGCCGCGCAGGATTTTGGTCTAAAAAATTTGGCTAAATTTTTAAAATCTCCGTTTAAAAAACCGCAGCGTGCGCAGATAATGGGCGTCGTAAACGTAAATGAAGATAGCTTTAACGCCGCAAGCCGCGTGAACGAAAAAAGCGGTATCGAAAAAATCGAAGCCATGATAGAAGCAGGCGCAGACTACATCGACCTTGGCGGCGTTAGCTCAAGGCCAGGGAGCGAGTATTGCGGCCAAGAGGAGGAATTTAGGCGTATAAAAGATATCGTGGAGGAAATTTACAAGCTAGATTTACATGAAAAGGCGAAATTTAGCCTTGATAGCTTTGATCCTTATTGCTTAGAATTTGCGTTAAATCACGGCTTTAAGATGATAAATGACATCACGGCAAACGCAAATTTAGCCACGCTTGCTGCAAGATACGACGCCCAGTTTTGCATGATGCATATGCAAGGCGATCCTGCCACCATGCAGATCGCGCCAAAATACAACGACCTTATCGGCGAAATAACGGATTTTTTTGAGCAAAAGATAGCCCTTGCAAGGGAGCTTGGCGCTAAAAAGATAGTGCTTGATGTGGGTATTGGCTTTGGCAAGACGGCTGAGCAAAATTTGCTGCTTATTAAGCATTTGGAGCATTTTTTGAAATTTGACTGCCCACTGCTAGTTGGTGCTAGCCGCAAATCAGTCATAAATCACTACTATAAAAGCGAGGTCAAGGACCGCTTGCCAGGCTCGCTCTATCTGCACCTAAAAGCCTTCGAAAACGGTGCGCAGATCATTAGAACGCACGACGTGGCAGAGCACAAGCAGCTTTTTGATATGCATGAGGCGATGAACCAAGCCACGCTTTGGTAGGGCGCTTGGCTAAAAAAGAGGCTAGATGAGAAATTTACTTCCGCCACCTTGGATCAAATTTCCAAGTATAGATCCATTTTCCATCGGCTGGAGAATGGGCGCTGGCGAGGGTTATAAGTTTAAATTTAACGACTGGCTTAAAACGCTAAGCCAAGATGAACGTAGCGAGTATCAGCAGCTCTTTGCTGAGCCTGCGACGTGGCGTGGCTACTGGGATGAGAGACTAGGCGATGATGAAAGCACGCTTTTTATCAACGATGAATTTGTTACCGACCTTTGGGAGCGTGAGCCTAGATATGAGTTAAAGTGGCTAAAAAAGCGCTACAACGCTGGCAAGGCGGATAAATTTCTATTTTTTTGGGGTCATCAAAAGAGTGCAGGCATAAGCGCAAGCTGTCTAAGCCAGTGGTACGGCTCTAGTTTTTGGCAAGATGAGGTTCATTACGTTTGTGCTGAGCAATATATGATGGCTAAAAAGGCTGAGTGTTTTGGCGATGATGAGGCTTTAGAGCAAATTTTATCCGCCAAAGATCCAGCGCAGATGAAGGCGCTTGGTAGGCAGGTACGTGGCTTTGACGCCAAGGTCTGGGACGAGATAAAATTTAGCGTTGTGCTAAATGCAAGCTATTTAAAATTTAGTCAAAATGCCAAGCTGCGAGAATTTTTACTCTCGACAAAGGATAAAATTTTGGTTGAGGCAAGCCCTATTGATAAAATTTGGGGCATAGGCATGAGTGCTGATGATGAAAATGCGCACAATCCTATGAAGTGGCGTGGGCAAAATTTGCTTGGCTTTGCGCTGATGAGAGCGAGGGACGAGATAGCAAAGGTCTATAAAAACGTCCATTTGTGCGATGAAAATGAGCTAAATTTGGATCATTTATAAAGTATGTTTAAGATAAAATGCGGTGTAAATTTGGAGCAAAAATGACAAAACAAGAGTACGAACGAGCGATAGATACGCTAAATGCGTGGGCAAAGGCCTACTACGACGAGGACGAGCCACTTGCAAGCGACGAAGAGTATGACGCACTCTATCACGCGGTTTTGGCCTTCGAGCAGGCAAACCCAAGTGAAATTTCGCTATTTTCGCCGACTAAGCGAGTGGGTGGAGGCGTAAAAGAGGGCTTTAGCAAGGCAAGCCACATAAAGCGCATGTGGAGCATGGAGGATATCTTTAGCCTTGGCGAGCTTGATGCTTGGCTAAAGCGCGGCGAGAAGGAGAATTTGACCTTTGTCGCTGAGCCAAAATTTGACGGAGCGAGCCTAAATTTACTCTACGAAAATGGCATTTTAGTTAGGGCGATAACCAGAGGCGACGGCGTTACAGGCGAGGACGTGACGCAAAATGCAAGGACTATTAGCTCGGTGCCAAAGAGCATTAGCTACAAAGGGCTCATTGAAATTCGTGGCGAAGTCGTCATAAGAAAAGATGACTTTGAGCTACTAAATATAGAGCGTGCAAAATCTGGCGAGGCGCTACTTTCAAACCCTAGAAACGCAGCCGCAGGAAGTCTTAGGCAGCTTGATAGCGCAGTGACTGCTAAAAGAAAGCTACTTTTCATACCTTGGGGCGTGGGCGAGCAGAGTCTTGGACTGAAAAACCACAGCGAGGTGATGAAATTTGTGCGTGAGCTTGGCTTTGAAAGAGATGATTTTTTCAAAATTTTAAAAAAAGATGAGCTTGAGGCCGCATATAACGAGCTCTTGGCAAATCGTGACGCAAAAAGCGTGATGATGGATGGCATGGTGATACGTGTAAATGACCTTGCTCGCTGCGAGCAGCTAGGCTACACGGTCAAATTTCCAAAATTTATGGTGGCATTTAAATTTCCAGCCATTGAGAAAGTCACAAGGCTAAGAGACGTAGCACTTCAAGTTGGCAGAAGCGGCGTGGTGACGCCTGTTGGCGTGCTTGATGAGGTAAATATAGACGGCGCAAATGTAAAATCAGCCACCCTTCATAACTTCGACGAGATCGAGCGCCTTGGCGTTATGAAAAACGACTACATCGGCATTATCCGCTCAGGCGACGTCATACCAAAGATCACAAAGGTCTATAAAGATAGGCGTGATGGCAGCGAGCAAGCGATTGATAGGCCTAAATTTTGCCCAGTTTGTGGCTCGCACCTGCTTGATGAGGGGGTCTTTGTAAAGTGCCAAAATTTAAGCTGCAGAGCAAGAGTGGTGGGCTCGATAATCCACTACGCATCGAAGAAATGCCTAAACATAGACGGCCTTGGCGATGCGATAGTAAATTTGCTATTTGACAAGGGGCTCATCTCTTGCATAAAGGACATCTACGGCCTTAAATTTGATGATCTCATGGCGCTTGAGGGCTTTAAAGAGAAAAAGATAAATAACCTTTTAAATGCCATTGAGGCTAGCAAAGGTGCGGAACTATCGCGCTTTATCACGGGTCTTGGCTGCGAGCACATCGGCGAAGTGGCGGCAAAGAAGCTAGCTAGTAGCTTTGGGCTGGGCTGGCTTGATGCTAGCTTTGAAGAGCTAACCTCGCTTGAGGGCTTTGGCGTGGAGATGTCAAATAGTTTAATCGACTTTGCCGAGGTAAATAGAGCAGAAATTTTAGCCCTAAGCCAGATCGTGCAGCCAAGCGTGACGCAGGTGCAAAGCGTCTCAAATGCGCTAAGTGGCAAAACGGTGGTGATAACTGGCACACTAAGTCGCCCAAGGGACGAGATAAAGGCGGAGCTTGAGAGTTTTGGCGCAAAGGTTTCTGGCTCAGTCTCTAAAAAAACGGACTTCGTGCTAGCCGGCGAGGAGGCTGGCAGCAAGCTAGAAAAAGCAAATGAGCTAGGCGTGCAAGTGATCGATGAGAGCGAATATGAGAGGCTAAAACTTGAGGTTTGATAACTACGTCGCAAGCGTTTTAAATATCAGTAGAAACAAGGCGAGCGAGCTCATTAAATCTGGCAAGGTGCTAATAAATGGCGAAATTTGCACCAAGGTTTCAAGCGAAGTTAGCGAGGCTAAAATTTCACTGCTTGATGAAATTTACGTTGGGCGAGGCGCGCTTAAGCTAAAAAGCTTTTTGGAAGCGATGAAATTTGATCTAGCTGGCAAAAACGCACTTGATATCGGTAGCTCAACTGGCGGCTTTATGCAAATTTTACTTGAGCGTGGTGTAAAGAGTGTGACTGGCGTCGATGTGGGCACTGATCAGCTAGACGCCAGCCTAAGAAATAATGAGCGAGTGAAAATCTATGAAAAAACTGACGTCAGGGAGTTTGCGAAGCAAAATCAAAGTAAATTTGATCTCATAACCTGTGACGTGAGCTTTATCTCTTTGGCTGAAATTTTGCCAGCTATTTGTGAGCTAGCAAGCAGGGATTCGCTCATTATCACACTTTTTAAACCGCAGTTTGAAGTGGGCGTTGGCGTAAAACGCAATAAAAAAGGCGTTGTCACCGACGCTAAGGCTGTAAATTTAGCTATGAAGCGCTTTGAAGTGCTAGCAAGTGGTTTGAAATTTGAACTGATAGCTTGCAAAGAGTGCGAGGTCAAGGGAAAGGGAGGAAATGCCGAGTTTTTCTACGCTTTTAACAAAAGATAACATCACTGCCGTTGCGATAGGGCACTTTGACGGCGTACACAGGGGGCACAAGCAGCTTTTAAAGCAGCTAGGCGAGTTTGGTGGGCTTGTTGTCATCGACAAAAATAAAGCCAACATCACGCCGAAGCTAAAGCGAGCTGAGTACTCAGACTATCCTTGCTTCTTGTATGATTTTGAGAGTATAAAAGGACTTAGTGGCGAGGAATTTATCGCACTTTTAAAGCGAGATTTTAAAAATTTAAAAAAGATCGTTGTTGGGTTTGATTTTAGATTTGGCAGAAACAGAGCGTGGGACAAGCACGATCTAAAAAGAATTTTTGATGGTGAGGTGGTCGTAGTAGACGAGGTTTGCTTTGACGGTATGGGCGTGCATAGCTCGGCCATACGCGAGTATATCAAGCAAGGCGAGATATATAAGGCAAACCGTCTGCTAGGCCGCGAATACTCGATCGAAGGCCGCGTGATAAAGGGGCAGGGTATCGGGTCGCGAAAGCTCGTGCCGACGCTAAATTTGGATATCAAAAGCTACCTTTTGCCGCGCGAGGGCGTCTATGCGACGAGGACTCGCATCGGCTACAAGACCTACGGCTCGGTTACCTTTATCGGCAACCGAGTAAGCACGGACGGCAACTTTAGCGTCGAGACGCACGTGCTAAACGAAAATATCGAGGGCGCGCGCGACGTTGCGGTTTGCTTTATCAAGCGACTGCGAGATAACCGTAAATTTGAAAGCCTAGAGGAGCTAAAGGAGCAAATCGGGACCGACATCAAGCAGGCGATGGAGTTCGTCGGTGTGTGCGATCTCTACGTCGTTGGTGATGCTACGCCTCAAAGGAGCGAGCCGTGAAAGACGAAATCTTTAAAGAGCCGATAAAAAAGCAGTTTGAATTTGACGCGAGTGTGGCGTCGGTGTTTGATGATATGATCGGGCGTTCGGTGCCGTATTATGCGGCTTCGCAAAAGCTGATCGCAGATTTTTTAGCTCAAATTTTACCGCAAAACTCTAGCGCGATAGACCTTGGCTGCTCGACCGCCTCGACGCTACTAGCCCTTTGGCGCAAGAGAAACGACCTCGCGCTAAAAGGCGTGGATAACGCGCCTGCGATGCTGCAAAATGCGCGCGCCAAGATAGAGGCGTACGGCGCTAGGATCGAGCTTGAGCTAGCAGACATTTTGGAGTGCAAATTTGACGCTCGCGATGCTGTTTTGATGAACTACACGCTGCAGTTTATCCGCCCGCCCAAGCGTCAGGATTTCGTAGCTAAAATTTACCGTGCGCTAAATGACGGCGGCGTGTTTGTTTTTAGCGAGAAGCTGATATTTGAGGATAAGACTCTAAGCAAAAATATTATCGAAATCTACGAACAATACAAGCTCGAGCAGGGCTATTCACGCTACGAGATCGCTCAAAAACGCGAGGCGCTAGAAAACGTGCTCATACCATACACCGAAGCGGAAAATAGGAACTTGGCGCTTAGCGCGGGGTTTAAAAATGTGGAATGCATATTTAGGTGGGCTAATTTTGCGACATTTGTCGCGTTTAAATAATAAATTTAGCAGCTTGTCTCGCGAGCGTCTTTAACGGAGCTAGTAAAAATTTAGCTCGATAGACTACGTGTCTTATCTTCGCTAAATTTTTACGTCGCTTCTGCTTGCAGTTGCGACCGCAAAGGAAGCAAAGCCCTTAAATCCATCTCGCAATACTTCGTCTTATCGTTCTTGCGTTCAAATTTGCAAATTTGACCCACCGAGACCCGTACCCTGAAAATGCTAAAATTTAAAACTCTATACAAAGAAATCAAAGCTGTAACCTCAAATTTAACTAATCCAAATTTAGCATCTTAAAGGCGCAAGTCTCGGTGCGTAAAATTTAGAAATATCTCCATGCAAAAATATGATTTTCGCTTCGCTTGTAAAAAATATATAAATTTTACCTTAAGAAATATTTTTCTAAGGCTAAAGTGTGTAAAATAGTCGCAAAATTTTGAAAAAGCTTGTTCAAAGAGCGAAATTTATACGCAAAATGCGGATTTTGAGAGTAAAATCAGAAAAATTCTTTGAAAGGAAGTTAAATGAAAACTACATCTTTGGCATTAGCCGGGTTGCTTTTCGCGTCTGCGCTGGGCGCAAAGGAGTTCGTATCTATCGGTACGGGAGCGATGACGGGCACGTATTATCCAGTCGGCGGAGCGATATGTCGCCTCGTAAATAAAGATCCGCAGATGAAATGCTCGGTGCAATCAACCGGCGGCTCGGTCTACAACGTAAATAACGTGCTAAAAAAAGAGCTAAATTTCGGTTTCGTCCAAAGCGACGTGGTTTATGATAAATTTAACGGCGTAGGCAAATTTGAAGGTAACGGCGATCAAAACCTACGTGCCGTCGTCTCGATCTACCCTGAGCTTCTCGCGTTCGTCGTATCAAAATCAAGCGGTATAGGCTCTATAAACGACCTCGAGGGCAAAGCGATAAACGTCGGCAACCCCGGCAGCGGCAACGAAATGACCGCGCTTGGCGTGTTTAAGGCATTTGGCTTTGACGAGAAAAAGCTAAAACATCACGGCGTACTCACAGCAGGTGAGTGCCCGCACGCGCTAAAAGATAAGAAAATCGACGGCTACTTCTACATGGTCGGTCACCCGACGGCCAATATCACCGACGCGGCAAACTCGCTACCTATCGACATCGTGAACATCGAGGGCGAGCAAGTGGATAAGATGATAGCTGCGATGCCGTATTTTGCCAAAGGAACGATACCAAAAGGCACCTATGAGGGCGTGGATCACGACGTAAACAGCATCGGCGTGAAAGCCGTCCTGGTCACGGATAAGAGCATGAGCGATACTGCGGTAGCTGCGGTCGTAAAGGCCATTTTAGATAACTTCGACGAGTATAAGAGCCTGCACCCGGCACTCGCGTCGGTTACCAAAGAGAGCCTAGTAGAGGGGCTTTCTGCGCCTTTGCACCCGGCCGCCGAGGCTGAGTTTAAAAAAGCTGGCATAATAAAATAAACTAGCCGAGCCGTGCGGGTTAAATTTGACCTGCGCGGCCTATTTTTTAAATTTAAGGGCTTGTTTTTAGTCTTTGAGGATTTAAAATTTGACGCTTTGCTAGCTTTTTAGGCGGCGGTTTTTAAGTCGCTTGTAAGCGTCAAATTTTAGATTTGGCTCATGCGCGAATTTACGGCTGATTTTGTTTGCCGTTTGCAAAATCTGTATCTTTAGGGTGCTGGGTTAAATTTGCCGATAAATTTAAGGTACAAAAGCTAGTCAAATTTAAAAATAAAGCCCGATTTTACGGGCGAAATCGCCAAATTTTATAAAAAGAAAATTTAAGAGGTTAAGAGCAAATATGGATAAAAATCTAAACGAAACACGAACAAATACCGAGTCGACGCAGGAAAAGGAGGAGTTCGTCGAGGTAAAGACGCGCGAGATAAACTCGAACTTTTATATATATTTCACGAGCATTATCTGCTTTGCGTGGTCGGTTTTTCAGCTTTACATCGCGTATTTTCCGATGAACACGACGATGTCGCGCTCGGCGCACCTTGCGTTTGCTATTTGTCTGCTCTTTTTGCTCTATCCGCTCAAAATTCACAAAAAAGCCCACTCCAGCCTGCCGTTTTACGACATCGCGCTCTGTGTTGTGGGCACGCTAGCCGCACTCTATCCGCTTATAGAGTTTTACGCGCTAGCACAGCGCCCGGGAGACTACACGAGCTTTGATATCGCCGTGTCCTGCGTCGCCGTTGTCGTGCTGTTTGAGGCGGGCCGCAGGATCATCGGTCCAGCGCTTCCTATCATCGCGGCGATATTTTTAGCGTATGATTATTTCGGTCAATACATGCCCGACATTATCGCGCACCAGGGCGCTAGCCTAAACAAACTAGCAGGCCACATGTATCTTACGACCGAGGGCGTTTTTGGCGTGCCGCTTGGCGTTAGCGTGAGCTTTATCTATCTTTTTGTCTTGTTCGGTTCGCTTTTGGAGCGCGCGGGAGCGGGGCAGTACTTTATAAATTTAGCCTTTGCACTGCTGGGTAAATTTCGCGGCGGACCGGCGAAAGCCTCGGTTATCGCGTCAGGACTAACCGGCATGGTGAGCGGTAGCTCCACGGCAAACGTCGTTACGGTGGGCACTTTTACGATCCCGCTGATGAAAAAGGCGGGACTAACTAGCACCAAAGCGGGCGCTATCGAGGTGGCTGCGGGCGTAAACGGTCAGCTGATGCCGCCTATCATGGGCGCGGCGGCCTTTATCATCGCCGAGTTTTTGGGCCTTAGCTATACAAACGTCATGATAGCGGCTGTAATTCCGGCATTTGTGTGCTACTTGTCGCTGTTTTTCATCGTGCACCTTGAGAGCTGTAAGCTAGGGCTAAAAGGCATGGAACAGGGCGCAGGTATATCTAAGCTTAAGATTTTCGTGAGCGGTCTGCACTACCTTATCCCGATTTTGGTTTTGCTCTATACCTTGTTAATCGCAAACGAATCTCCGATCTCAGCAGCTTTTAACGCCATTTGCGTGCTATTTTTGATCATCCTTTTTCAAGAGCCTGTTAAAAAAATGGCCCACGGCGAAGACGTCGGCAAAGAGGACTTCATCATCGGCTTTGCGGATATATTTTGGGCGATGGTAACGGCGGCTAAAAGCATGACTACGATCGCGATAGCTACGGGTCTAGCGGGCATCATCGTGGGCTCTATCTCGCTAACTGGCGTCGGTCAAGTGCTATCTGAAGTCGTGGAAAATTTAGCCGGCAACAACATCGTGCTCATCCTATTTCTCACTGCGATAATGTCGCTCATACTTGGCATGGGCTTGCCAACGACGGCAAACTATATCGTCGTTAGCTCGCTAGTCGCGCCTGTGATTTTGTTTTTGGCGCACAAAAACGGCTTTCTCATTCCCGCTATCGCCGTGCATCTTTTCGTCTTTTACTTTGGTATCCTAGCCGACGATACGCCTCCGGTGGGTATCGCGGCATACGCTGCGGCCGGTATCGCCAAAGCAAACCCGGTAACCGTGGGCGTGCAGGGCTTTTTCTATGACCTGCGTACGACGATTTTGCCGTTTTCTTTCGTGTTTAACAACAAGCTGCTTTTGATAGAGAGCGTAGACTCGGCCAATCCAAACGACGCCAAAGGCATAGTGTGGATAACAAATCCGCTCGAGATGGCGCTGATTTTCGGTACGGCGCTAGTGGGTATGTTTGCCTTTTCTTCGGCGCTTCAGGGATATTTCGTTAAACGCGTAAGCATGCTAGAGCGCGCATTACTTTTGTGCGTAGTGCCGCTAACCTTGGTGCCTAATATGTGCGCTAAATATATCCCGTTTATTGCGAACGAATACATTTCTTACGCGATCGGCGTCTCGCTTTACGCGGCGCTGTTTGCATTTCAATGGATACAAAATAAAGCGGAAAAGAGAGCCGGCGTAGGCGCTTAGGGCCTGCGCTTTCTTAAATTTAACCTAGCTTTGTTTTTGTAAATTTAGTGGATATAAGAAAGATAAAACCGGGTTAAATTTAACCGTCAAATTTAACCCGTGTAAGCAGAATTAAAGTCTTTTTGAGCGTTTTAGATCGCTTGCAAATTGGCATCCGAGACTATCGCCTATCTTGCATGCTTTTTCAAAAAGCGCGTAGGCTTCTTTAAATTTTTTCTCCTCTAACAGATACGATCCCGCAGTCGCGCATGAAAAGCCGTCGCCAAGCTCGCAGCCTTTATTTAGCAGCGCACGCGCCTTTTCTTTGTCGCTAGATACGTATATGCCGCCGGCACCCGAGCAAGCCTCTTTAGAGGCTAGTTCGCAGCCTTTTTCGTATAGCTCAAGCGCTTTTTTGGTGTCAGGCAGGATATCTTTGCCCAGCTGATAAAGCGCGCCCAGTTTTGCGCAGGCTAGGCCGTTGTTCGCGTCGCAGGCGACTGCAAATTTCTCGCGAGCCGTTACAAAATTAGAGCTCTCGTAGGCTTTGACGCCGTCCTCAAAATCACCGCCCAAAGCAAAAACCGCGGCAACTAGCATTAGAAGTTTTTTCATTATCTCCCTTTAAATTAAAAATATTCTATTTTAGCATATTTAAAATTATTTTTTGTTTAGCCGTTGTTCTCGCGTTTTGAAATCAGGCATAAGCTCTGCGATGAAGTTATAGAAGCTTTTTTGGTGGTGGGGGTAGATGAGGTGAGCTAGCTCGTGGAGTACGACGTATTCGACTAGCTCGGGTGCTTTTTCGATCAAATTTAGGCTTAAATTTATATAGCCTTTGCGCGAGTTGCAGCTGCCCCAGCGCGTGGCCATTTTGCGCACGACGACGCGGTTTATTTTGCAGTTTACGACTGGAGCGAATTTAGCTATAAAATGCCCGTAAACACGCCTTGCAAAGGCTTTTTTGTAGTTTTCGAGTGCCGCCAAATTTGAAGCGTAAATTTCGCCGTCAAATTTGCGTTCATCCGAGCTTTTAAATCTGGCCACGTCAAGGTGCGGGTTAAATTTGCTAGCGTCAAATTTGCCTTCAAATTTAGCGCCGTAAAGGTACGGGTCTAGCCCGTCCGAGCTCAAATTTAAGCCGTTAAAAATCTCCGAATCGCCTGCAAAGCGTCTTAAATTTACGCCATTTAAATTTGGCTCGAATTTGATACGGTAAACCTCGCCCAGCAGCCTAAACTCGTCCTCGCGCGGCAAATTTGATAGGGTTTTTTCATAAGACGATTTTAGCCAGTCGTAGTTTTTTTGTACGAACTCTAGCGCCTGTTTTTGCGCGGCGTAAAAGGGCAGCGAGACCGAGATCTCGCCGGTTTTAGCGACCTTTAGGCGGGTGGTTTTGATGCCTTTTTTAAAATTTAGCGCGACGTCAAATTCGCCGCATTTTACGCAAACGGTTTTTACACGAGGCGTTTTGATTGCCATTTTCTGCTTCTCCAGCGCCAGGTATTAACAAGACCTCTCAGCCACTCGTCGGCGGTAAATCCGATCCAAACGCCGATGATGCCCATGCCCTGCACGATGCCTAGATAGTACCCCAGCGGCAAGCTCACGCCCCACATAAACACAGCGCCCGTCATCAGCGGAAATTTAGCGTCCCCGCTCGCGCGCAGAGCGTTTACGATTACGATGTTAAACGTTCGTCCCGTCTCAAGCGCGATAGAAAGCGTAAAAAGTGGCAGCATAACGGCCTTTAGCTCCTCAGTCAAATTTAACCGCTCCATGATCTCAAATTTGCCAAAATACGCCACCAAAACGACCGTAAGGCTAGCGATAAAGCCGATACGAAGCGCGCGGAAAGTGCGCGAGTAGGCCTCGTCAAATCTCATCGCGCCGACTAGATGCCCGACGATGACCTCGTTTGCCACGCTGATGCTGGCTCCGCAAAGAAGGATTAAAAGCGTGATCTGAAAGTAAATGGTCTGCACGTTTAGGCTGGCCTCGCCCATGCTCGCTACAAAGCCAAAAGCCACCATATACTGCGCCATCCAGAGTAAATTTTCGCCCGCGCTCGGAAGCCCGACGGATAAAATTTTGCGCAAAATGGCAAACGGCAGGCTAAATAGGCGTTTAAAGAAAATATTAACTTTGGCGTAGCGAGTCAGGATCAAAAATAGCACGATAACGCCCACTAGCCTTCCGACGACGGTCGAAACCGCGACGCCGTAGAGACCGTAGTTTGGCAGTCCTAGCCAGCCAAAAAGCGCGATGGCGTTGCCGCAAAGGGTGATGACGTTCATAAGCAAAGAAACTAGCATAACGGCGGTGGCAAAGTTATAAACGCGAAGCACGGCTGCAAGCACCATGCCGATGCCGTCAAAGGCTAATGCGATACCGAGCATATGCAAGTAGCCAAAACTCTGGGCGCGAAGCTGCTCAGGGACGTTTAAAAGCTCTAAAATCTCAAATCCGAAAAAGTAAATAAAAACCGCGCTACCAAGCCCGATGATAGTGTTAAACGTGATGCTAGCGTGTATGACGCGTTTGGCTAAATTTATATTTTTAGCGCCCAGAGCCTGCGCGACCACGACCGAGCAGCCCACGCTAAGGAAGCTAAAAATGGTCATAAATAGATCCATTATCTGATTGCCCGCGCCCATGGCGCCGACTAGATGGACGCTGACCTTAGTCACCATATAGGTGTTTATGATGAGCGTCACGAAGTGCAAAAACATATCTAAAAATATCGGGATAGTGAGCTTTTTGAGCGATAAATTCATAATTTCTCTTTTGTAACGTGGATTTTAGATAACGTGCGATTATACCCAAATATAAATTTAAAGCGTTTTAAGGCGGAGCTACACGTTTTCCCTGCGAGCAGGCATAATCTTTTTATTAGCTTAATCAAGTATAATTGAAAAAATTTAATCTAAACGGATATCAAATGCACAAAACAAATTTTACGTCACGCTGGGCGTTTATCATCGCTTGCGTGGGCTCGGCTATCGGTATGGCTAACGTCTGGGGGTTTCCTTATAAGGTCGGTACGAACGGCGGCGGCGCGTTTTTGCTCGTTTATCTGTTTTTTGTCGCGATATTTTCCTATGCCGGGCTATCTGCTGAGTACGCTATCGGCAGACGCGCCAAAACCGGCACGCTAGGCTCATACGAATACGCGTGGAAGAGCCGAAATTGGGGCACGTTTGGTAAAATTTTAGGCTGGATACCGCTAGCGGGCTCGATGTGTATCGCTATCGGCTACGCTGTCATCATCGCATACGTTTTAAAGGCGCTATTTCAGGCGATCACAGGCTCGCTGATGACGGTGGATACGAACACTTGGTTTGAGTCCTTTGCGCTTTCGTCCTATTCGGTCGTGCCGTTTCACTTTATCGTCGTTGCAGGCACGCTGTTTACGCTATTTTTCGGCGCGCACAGTATCGAAAAGACAAACAAAATCATGATGCCGCTCTTTTTCGTGCTATTTTTTATCCTAGCTATCAGAGTAGCGTTTCTAGACGGGGCCTTTGGTGGGTATAAATTCGTCTTTCACAGCGACTGGGGCAAGCTAGCCGACCCGATGGTATGGGTTGCGGCGATGGGTCAGGCCTTTTTCTCGCTATCTATCACGGGTTCTGGTATGATAGTTTACGGCGCGTATCTATCAAAGGACGAAGACGTCGTAGATAGCGCGCAAAAAACGGCGATCTTTGATACGATCGCTGCGATGACGGCGGCGCTAGTTATGCTGCCTGCGGTATTTGCTTACGGCATGGATCCTGCGGCGGGGCCTGGGTTACTTTTCGTAACGCTGCCTAAAATTTTACAAGACATGCCGGGCGGTCAAATTTTCGCGATTATTTTATTTACGGCAGTGATTTTTGGCGGCGTGACCTCGCTGCAAAATATGTTCGAAGCCGTCGCCGAGTCGATCATGCACAAATTTCCTAAGCTAAAGCGCGGCGTCGTGCTAATCGCGCTTTGCATAATATGCTTTGGTATCGGCGTAAATATGGAAGCCATAACTAGCTGGGGGCCGTGGATGGACTTTGTGTCGATCTATATCATACCTATCGGCGCGGTGATCGGTGCGGTGTCGTGGTTTTGGGTTATCAAAAAAGAAGAGATCATGGACGAGATAAATACCGGCGCGGCAAAAAAACAAGGCGCGTTTTGGTATTTTACGGGCAGATATATATACGTGCCGATGGCGCTTACGCTTTGTATCATCGCGCTTAGCATGCATATCTCGTTTTAAGGCTCGCGCGTGGCTCTAATCGACCTTATCGACGTTAGTAAAAAATTCGGCCCCAATGAAATTTTAAACAAAATAAGCCTCAGCGTAAACGAGCGCGAGCGTATCGCAATCATCGGTAAAAACGGCAGCGGCAAAAGTACGCTGATGAAGCTAGTCGCGGGCTCGCTAGAGCCTGATAGCGGCAGGCGTATCCTGCAAGGCGGCGTAAAAGTAGAAATGCTCGCGCAAAATCCCAAATTTGACGATGCGGCCACCGTAAAAGACGCGCTAAATTTGGAGTTAAAAGAGATCTTTGACGCGCGTGACGAGTATGCCGCGGTGCTAGAAGCGCTCGGCAGCGATCCGCACAACAAAGAAATAAACGCGAGGCAAGATGAGCTAATCAAATTTATCGAAGCAAAAGACGGCTGGCAGATCGAGCGCAAGATCGAGCGCGTGCTGGAGGAGTTTAAGCTAAAAGAGTACGAAAACCGAGCTGTTGCAAGCCTTAGCGGAGGCGAGATACGCCGCGTGGCTCTGGGCGCTTTGATCCTTAAAAAGCCCGATATTTTGCTACTTGACGAGCCTACGAACCACCTTGACGTTTATATGGTGAGATTTTTAGAGGATATGCTAAAAAGCTCGCGCCAGACGATAGTTTTTATCTCGCACGATCGCTACTTTATCGACGCGCTAGCAACTAGAAGCGTCGAGATCGAGGAGGGCGCGCTGGCGTCTTTTGACGGCGGTTATGCAAACTATCTAGCTAAAAAAGAGGAAATCCTGGCCAGCCTAGCCAAATCTCACGAAACGCTGCTAAAACAGCTAAAAGCTGAGGAGGAGTGGCTACGCCGCGGCGTCAAAGCGCGTCTAAAACGCAACGAAGGGCGCAAAGAGCGAGTGCTAGCCATGCGCGAGGAAGCTAAGAAAAACCCGGGCGTGATACGCCGTGTTAGGCTCGAGCTTGAGCGCGCGAGTAAAAATTTTAATCAAACTCAAAGCGTAAACCGCAAAAAAATGCTATTTGAGATCAAGCAATTAAGCAAAACTATCGGCGGCAAGCAGCTTTTTAGGGATTTTAACGCGCGCGTTTTGCAAGGCGAACGTATCGCGATAGTCGGACGAAACGGTAGCGGCAAAAGTACTCTTATTAAAATTTTACTCGGATTTGAAAAGCCTAGCAGCGGCGAGATCAAGCGAGGCGAAGTGCGAGTGGGGTACTTTGATCAGTCTAGAAGCGCGCTAGACGACGACAAGAGCCTCATCGAGACATTTTGCCCAAACGGCGGCGATCACGTCATGGTGCGTGGTCGAAATATGCACGTTTACGGCTACCTTAAAAATTTCCTATTTCCTAAAGAATTCCTCGATAAACCAATCGGCGTGCTAAGCGGTGGCGAGAAAAACCGCGTGGCGCTCGCGCTGCTTTTTAGCAAGGAGTACGACGTGCTCGTGCTAGATGAGCCCACAAACGACCTTGATATCGCAACTATCAACATCCTTGAGGACTACCTGCAAAGCTTTGAAGGCGCTATCATCATCGTGAGCCACGACCGCTACTTCGTCGATAAGATCGCGCACAAGCTCTGGGCCTTTGAGGGCACGCAAATAGAGGTGTTGCATCAAGAATACAGCGTCTATCTTGAGTTAGAAGACGAATTAGCCGAGCTTGGCAAATTTGAAGCGAGCCTAGCAAGCGAAGCTGAGCAAGCGCAAAAACAAAAGAGCAAAACCAGCGCAAAGCTAAGCTATAAGCAAACGCAAATTTTATCCTCGCATCCCGAAAAAATCGCCGCACTGGAAGCTAAGATAAAAGAGCTAAACGCCGGCCTTAGCGATCCAAAAATCTATCAGCAAATCGGCCTAACCACGCTTTATAACGACCTAGAAGCGGCAAAAAGCGAGCTTGAAACACTAGAGAACGAATACTTTGAAGTCTTAGAAATTGCCGAAAATTTGGATCAAATTTGAAAAAATTTACCAAAATCGGCAGGGTCGGCGGGCTATACACGAGAACGATCAAGCTAAACGAGGCCGTTGCTGTTAGCTTTGAGGTTGGCAGTCAGATATTTAGCGGGACGTTTTCGCCGCAAAAATTTGATCTCGAAACGGGCGACCTAGTCAAAAGGTAGAGTATAAAAAAGACGGCTTTTTAAATAAAATTCTTACCTTTGAGACGCTTGCTAAAAACAACGAAAACGCGAGCAAAAGAGCGAAATTTTTAAACATTTTTGCCTTTATTTGCTTTGTTTGCATTGGTTTGCTGTTATTTAGCGGGATAGTGACCTCGCTTGTTACGAGCAGCGGAGAGTTTGGTTTTGGCGATATTACGACGCTTGCTATACTTTGTACGACCTGCTATCTCGCGGTGAGAGCAGCCGTGTCTAAATTTAAAATTTTGAGGCATTTTGCGTAAAATTTGAGTTCGATAAAAAAAGAGCTTCTAAAAATAGGCGGCACTTTGAAAGATAAAAAACCTATACTACTTTGCTTATTTGCGCTTTTTGCCGTGCTTTTTACGGTATTTTTCATGGTTTACATCGCTAGCTACGAAGAAGAAAACGAATTTACCCAGATAGGTAGCAGCGAATTTTACGCTACGCCGCAGGGTAAAATTTACGCGCTCATCCCAAGCGGAGGCAAATTTGAGCTAGAAGGCGTGCGGGCGGATAAATTTAAGGTCCTTGCGACAGGTGGTTATCGCGGTCGAAACGTCGGCATGGGCGAAAGCGCCGTCTACTGCGGCAATCTAGCTATGAGCGGAGTTAATCCGGCTCGTGCCTGAGCAAGGCGAGCTCGCAACAAAACAAGATTTATATGAAAACAAAGTAAAAAATCATAAAATATATCCTTGTAAAGGTCGTTATGCTAAAAAACTCGTCTTGTTTCGTTTTTTGGCCTCGATAATAATTTAAACGGCTTAATTTAACTTGGATAGCAAATTTGTTTCTTGTTCTAGTAAAAACTGTAGAATAAAATCGTAATTTATCAATAAGGACAAAACGTGAAGAAAATTTTACTTAGCTCGCTAGTTTTTGCGGGTCTTTTACTCAACGGATATGACTTAAATGACGGTATCGGCGAAGAAGTATATCTAAATTCCGTTCAAGAAAACGGAAAATACGGTTTTGCCGACGAAAACGGCAATATAGTAATAAAAGCGCAATACGACAAGGTAGGCGAATTTGAAGACGGGCTCGCGGCTGTTGCTATCCTTAACGAAAAAGAATCAAAAATGGGATTTATTAATACTAAAGGTGAGGTGGTTATACCGATAAAATACGACAACGGCTCAGAGTTTAGAAACGGCGTGGCATTGGTGTTTTTAGATAAAAAATGGGGTGCGGTAAATCGCTTTGGGGATATGGTTTTAAATATGGAATTTGACGATGCAAGACTAGAAGAAGAGATAATAATCGCTGCCAAAGACGGTAAATACGGTATCTATGCAAGAGACGGCAAGGAGCTGATCGCTCCGAAGTATTATATGATAGAAGAATTTAAGGAAAGTGGATTTGCGGTAACGTGGGTAAAAACAAATGACAAAACAAGACACGGCGTCATCTATAAAAACGGCAAAGAGGTGCTTCCTCCAAAATTTGACTATAATCCGATCTTTTATGATGATAAGGAGCAATATCAATTAATAAGCATGGACGGCAAATACGGCGTTATAAATCGTGCGTATGAGATCGTAGTGCCTATAGAGTATGAAAAAGTAGATTTTGATATATCAAATTCCGGAGTTCTTATTTACGGAAAGGATGGTAAAATGGGCTTAGTTGCCTCGGCGGATAAAAAGATCGAGCCGAAATTCGACATGATAGAACTCGATCCTATAAAGAAAAATGTGTTTCATGTTAATGAAAACGGAAAATGGGGGTTATACGGCGAAAATTTAGAGCCGATAGTTGAACCAAAATATAACGAAGCGTTATTTTTTGGCGATCATAACGTCTCGACCTTTGAAGAAAACAAAAAATTTGGCGTGATAGATATAAACGGTAAAATCATCATACCCGCACAGTATTTTATGATTTTTATACATAGTGATGGAATCTACGCTTATCCAAAAAATGACAATAAAACAAAAATATATTTTACGCTTGACGGTAAGCCGAAAAACCTAAAAGAACAATGAAGTTTTATAAAATTAACAAGCATGAAAAATTTGCGTGAGATAAAAATCGACGTTGTAGCAGTCTTTGCTCGTCGCTAGCAAATTTTAATCAAATTTTCGCTAAAATCGGGTCAAATTTAAAAGGAGTGCAAATGAAACTGGGAAATTTTTCCGCAAACTCAAGCCTAAGCAATCAATACCTAGAACAAGCTCAAAATAACAGCGCAAAAGCCCTAAATAACATCTCCGCACAGCGCGCTATAAGCGGTATCGACAGCGCAAATCTAGCTATCGCGGACTCGCTACGCTCTCAAAGCTCCACGCTAGAGCAGGGCGTCGCAAACGCAAACGACGCTATCGGCATCCTGCAGATCGCAGACTCTACGCTAGCAAATATCACGCAAAGCGCCGACCGTATCGGCGAACTATCGGTGAGATATAACGGCGGCATCCTAAACGCTGACCAGCAAAAGATGATAAAAAGCGAGGCGGACGCGCTCGTGGGCGCGATGAGAGAGAGCACGCAGCAGGCGAGCTTTAACGGCAAGAACGTATTTGGCGGGCAGATGAGCTTCCTAACAGGTAATGGTACGGCAAGCGTAAATTTAAACGCGCCCGATTTTAGCGGTATTGATGTGAGTAACGGCGAGAGCGTGAGTAAATTTATCGGTAGCGTAAACGCTCTGCGAGGCGAGATCGGTGCGGCGCAAAACGGCATACTCTCGGGCATCAACGCAAGCCTAACCAAAAACGTTGCGCTAAGGCAAAGCGAGTCGCAGCTGCAAAATAACGACATCGCTAAAAATATAAGCGCCTTTAAGCAAAACGACCTGCAAGCAAATGCCGCGATCCTAGCTCAAGCGCACAATACTGCAAGCTTGCAAAGTCAGTTTAACAGGCTTTTGGGCTAAATTTAGCTGCTTTACATTTTAGCCGCTACGCTCCTTGGCGGCTAAAATGCTTTTGTTTCTTGCTTCTACTTTTGCTATCTAATCGTGCCTTAAATCAATCAGTCAAATTTTACTTACTTTCGCGTCTAATATACTCTCATGCTTTGCGATTAAAATATAAATGCTCGCCAAGTTAAATTTGCCGAGTCGGGCTGCGTACTCGTCAAATTCACCTAAACCCTCCACATTACTTTTGCCAGGATTATCATTATGACACATAAAACAAGGGCGATGACGTGCGAGTATTTGCCAAATGGATCGGGCTTTTTAAGCTTATAGACATAAAAGAGCGATATCGCCGTGATTAGGCACATTAACCCTAGCACGCCGATCTTGGTCGCGAGTAAAATTTGAAACGGACTACCGAACCATCCGTTCTCGCCGCCAAAATAATCCTTTGCCATATAAACGCCACTGATAATCAGGAGTAAAAACGCAGTGCCAAACACCTTTGCGCTGCTTTTGGTGTAGGCTTTTTTGACGCGAGCGAGCGTATCCTCGTCTACGTGCTTTTTGGCAAACGGAAATATACAAACGTCGAAAAATACGTAACCAACGAAGGCTACGGCGCTCAAAATATGAACAATCAGGAAAAATAGATACATTTAAGACCTTTTTTGTTTGATTATATTTAAATCGGTAGCCCAAATGGATGATTTTGGTTAAGGATTGCGCGGAAGAGGGTTAAATTTAAAATTTATCGGCGAAGCGGCAAATTTGCAAAATAAGCGGACAAAAAAACTACTTGAAGTCAAATTTGGATTGGGTAAATTTGAGATAACGAATTTAGAGATTTATAAAAATCCGCCCGTCAAATTTAACGGGCGGGGCAAATTTAAGGGGGCGCAAAAGCTTGAGCCTTAAATTTAAACTTAAAGCCCTTGCCGAAACAAGGGCTAAATTTTACTCAACTTCGGCGTCGATGACGTCGTCGTCTTTTTTCTTGCCGCCGTTTGCTTGCTCGCCAGCAGCGCCGTCTTTTTTATACATCGCTTCGGCTAGCTTGTGGCTGGCTTCGCTTAGAGTTTTGACCTTCGCATCGATCTGCTCTTTGCTCGCATTTTCGTCTTTTAGCGTCTCTTTTAGCTCGTCAAGCGCCTTTTGGATACGCTCTTTGTCCTCGGCTGGGATTTTCTCGCCTAGCTCGTCAAGGCTCTTTTGCGTTTGGTGCGCTAGCGCGTCGGCTTGGTTGCGCGCCTCTACCGCGTCTTTGCGCTTTTTGTCGTCCTCTTTGTGTAGCTCGGCGTCTTTTACCATGTTGTTGATCTCATCCTCGCTTAGACCGCTTGAGCCTGAGATCGTGATATTTTGGGCTTTGCCGGTGGCTTTATCTTTAGCTGAGACCGTTAGGATACCGTTGGCGTCGATATCAAACTCAACCTCGATCTGAGGCACTCCGCGAGGAGCAGCAGGGATGCCTTCTAGGTTAAACTGACCTAAAGACTTGTTGTCGCGGGCAAATTCGCGCTCGCCTTGGAGTACGTGGATCGTGACGGCGCTTTGGTTATCCTCGGCGGTTGAAAATACCTGATTTTTCTTGACCGGGATAGTCGTGCCTTTTTCGATGATTTTTGTCATCACGCCGCCTAGAGTCTCGATGCCTAGGCTTAGCGGAGTGACATCTAGGAGCAACACGTCCTTCACGTCGCCTTTGATAACCGCGCCTTGGATTGCTGCGCCGATAGCTACGACTTCGTCTGGATTTACGCTTTTATTTAGCTCTTTACCAAATGCTTTTTTGACCTCTTCTTGAACTAGAGGCACGCGTGTCGAACCGCCTACCATGACGATTTCTTTTATATCTTTTTTGTCCAGTCCGGCATCTTTTACGACCTCGTTTATCTTGGTGATCGTTTGAGCGACTAGATCCTCTATCATGCCTTCAAATTTTGCCCTAGTTAGCGTCTTTGTGAGGTGTTTTGGGCCAGTAGCGTCAGCTGTGATGAACGGTAAATTTATTGTCGTTTCTTGAGCCGAGCTTAGCTCTTTTTTAGCTATTTCGGCAGCCTCTTTTAGGCGCTGCATAGCCATCACGTCGGTTTTTAGATCGATACCCGAGTCGCTTTTAAATTCGCTCGTTAGCCAATCGATTAAGCGGTTATCGAAGTCATCGCCGCCAAGGAACGCGTTACCGCCAGTAGCTAAAACCTCGACCACGCTATCGCCGGTTTCTAGCACCGTAACGTCAAACGTACCGCCGCCTAGGTCGTAAACCATGATCTTTTCGGCCTCTTTTTTATCTAGACCGTAAGCAAGAGCCGCCGCGGTAGGCTCGTTTATTATGCGAAGCACGTTTAGTCCAGCGATAGTTCCCGCCTCTTTAGTTGCTTTTCTTTGGCTGTCGTTAAAGTACGCAGGTACGGTGATGACGGCGTCCACGACGGTTTCGCCCAGGTAGCTTTCCGCGTCCTCTTTTAGCTTTATGAGTACTTTTGCGGAGATTTCTTGCGGAGTGTAGACCTTGCCCGCGATCTCGATAGCGCACGCGCCGTTTCTATCTACGATGTGGTACGGTAGGCGAGATTTGGCCTCTTGTGCATTTTTCTCGTTGCTCATTAGACCCATTATTCTTTTTATAGAGTAGATGGTTTTTTCAGGGTTTGTGACGGCTTGGCGTTTTGCGCTGTCGCCTACTAAAATTTCGCCCTTGTCGGTAAATGCCACGACCGAAGGAGTAGTATTTTTACCCTCTTTGTTCGGGATTACTTTGCTTTCGCCACGCTCATACACGCTCACGCATGAATTCGTCGTTCCTAGGTCTATACCTATTACTTTTGCCATTGTTTTTCCTTTTTATTAAATTTTTCTTTCAAATTTTACTTCGCTATCGACACCATCGCAGGGCGCAAAACTCTGCCGTTGATGAGGTAACCTTTTTGTATCACTTGCACGATCTTACCTTTTTCCACGTCTTCGCTTTCTACTTGCAGCATAGCATTGTGGAAATTCGGATCAAAGTCCTCGTTCGCTTCGATCGCGGTGATGCCGTTTTTTTCAAAGCATTTTTTAAACTGATCTATCGTTATATAAATTCCTTCTTTTATTTTAGCCGCGTATTCGTCGCCTTCGGTTTCAAAATTTACCGCCATCTCAAGCGCGTCTATCACCGGAAGCAGATCGCGAGCGAATTTCTCGTTCGCATACGTCGCGATGTCCGCTTTTTCCTTTTCGAAACGCTTTTTGATGTTTTCAAAGTCCGCGTTGGCTCTATAATACTTATCCGTTAGCTCCTCGAGCTGCTTTTGAAGCTCGACGTATTTCGCGTCAAGGCCCTCAAAACTGATACTCTCGTCGAAATTTGACGGGATTTGCTGCTCAAGTTCTACGTTTTCATTCTCGTTCATGCCGCCTCCTTTAGGTTGTTTAAAAATCTTTCATAATCATTATAAATACTGCCCGCGCAAAGCATTTTAGCTTCTTTACCCTCGTAATTTACGTCAAGCTTCATGCCTAGGTAACTTTCGCCAAAAAAGACTAAATTTGAGTCAAAAACCATCTCAAAACTAGGGCTTAGCGCGCTTTTAAAGCTCTCGCCGAAAATTTCAAGCGCTATCTTTTCGTTTTCTAAAAAGCGAATTTTGGTGCGCTTTAGCTCGGCTATCTTATTTCTTAGTTCGTTTAGACCCACCTGCATACAGGTAAGCTCGAGTCTGCCCAGGTCTATGCCGATGAGATTGCTCAAAAATTTCTCGACTTTATAGTTAAATTTGAGCACGATCTCGTCCTCGCTAAAGCTCAAAATCAAAAATCTATTGTTTAAATTTAAAACCTCGTTTAGCGTTTGGGTTTTGCTTTCAAAAACCATCGCGTAAATTTCAAATTTATCGCTTAGCAACTTTAGTAGGTTAGGATTTGCGATATCTAGCGTCTCATCGAAATTTAACCTAGCTCGCCAATAATCTCTCATCGTCGCAACCGTCGGTATCCTGCCTCCGCTAACGTGAAACTGAGTAATCGCGCCCTCGTCGGAGAGCTTTTTAAAATAAACCCTAATCGTAGAGGCCGGGATCGACATCCCCATGCGCGAACCAAGCTCGCTAGAGCCGATCGGAGCGTTGTCGCTAAGATAAGCTTGAATGATAGAATCAAGTATCAGATCTCGCTTGCTCACCTTTATCATATTAGCACTCTCTCCTTTAAATTGCTAGGCGCATTATACAACATTGAGCGGATAATTGTCAAGGGCTATAGTTAAAAAAAATTGTTTAGATAACTTTAGTGTAGTTAGCTCAAGGTTAGAAATGTAAAAATTGGGTGTGGTGAGTGGCGCGCGGGAAAAATTGAATAAATTTAATGTAAGAGTAGGTTAAATTTGATTTTATTGCTAGAAATTTTATGAATCTAAAATTTGATGTGTTAAATTTTGAAAAATAATAAGAAGTAAAATTTGAAAGAAAAGCCCCAAATTCGGGGCTTAGGATTATTTATCTCTGAGATTTAGCTCAGCGATAACTTTTGTGTAAGCTGCGTAATCTTTAGCTTTTAGATATTTCATCAAGCGTTTTCTGCGACCTACTATCTTAAGTAGTCCGAGGCGAGACGAGTGATCTTTTTTGTAGATTTTTAGGTGCTCGGTTAGCTCCTCGACCCTTGCTGTCAGCAATGCGATCTGAACTTCCGGAGAACCTGTATCTTTTTCTTTTCTAGCGAATTTCGCAACAATTTCTGCTTTTTTAGCCGAATCCAAAGCCATAATGACCTCCTGATTGGTGAGATTAAAAAAGGCGATTATATCATAAAAATCAAAAAATGCGGCACCTGTTTTAAAAAATATTGATTTAATCAAATTTGCAGATAAAATTTAATAAAATATCAGCAAAAAATTTAAGGGGAATTTATGCTTTTGACAAAAGCGAGCGAATATGCGCTGCTTTCGCTGATTTATATAGCGCAAAAAGACGCTCCCTCGGACGTCGATACGATGTCGGGCGAACTTGAGATATCAAAAAGCTTTTTGGCTAAAATTTTGCAAAATTTGGCCAGAGAGGGCATTTTGGTTTCGTTTAAGGGTGCAAACGGCGGATTTATGCTCGCGCAAAAACCTGAAGAAATCAGCATAAAAAGAATAATCGAAAGCGCAGAAAAGCGTAAAATGGCGGTATTTGAGTGTTCTATCTCGGCCGATAGTTGTGCCTCTAGCAAGGGCGGAATGTGTCAAATCTGGCCGATGTTTAGTGCGCTGCAGTCTAAAATAGACGATTTTTTAGATACAATTACGTTAGCAAATATAATCAAGAAGTAAATTTTGGCAAAACAAAAGCGCAATATCCTAACTCTGGTCGCACCGTTTTTAGAGCCCATCGTAAGGTTTAAGGGGCTCACGATCGTCGGCGTCATAATCGCCATCCTTGCGATCATCATCGTGCCGCTTCCTAGTGCAGTTTTGGACTTTTTTCTTGCGCTTTCCATCTCTATCTCGGTGCTCATCATCCTGATCGCCGTTTACGTGCCAAAGCCCACCGATCTTAGTACCTTTCCGACGCTAATCCTTATCATCACGCTTTTTAGACTCTCTCTAAATATCGCCACTACGCGCATGATTTTAAGCGAAGGGCACAACGGTCCAGATGCCGTGAGCGAGATAATATCGAGCTTCGGGCAGTTCGTCGTAGGCGGCAACTACGTCATCGGCGTGATAGTTTTTACGATCCTAGTTCTTATAAATTTTATGGTCGTTACCAAGGGTTCGACGCGCGTGAGCGAGGTGCAGGCGAGATTTACGCTCGATGCGATGCCTGGTAAGCAAATGGCGATAGACGCCGACTTAAACGCGGGTCTGATCGATGAAAAGACAGCTAGAGAGCGCCGCGAAGCCATCATCGGCGAGGCGAATTTCTACGGTGCGATGGACGGCTCGTCTAAATTTATCAAAGGCGACGCGGTTGCTGGCATCATCATCACGATTATAAATATCGTCGGCGGCTTTCTCATCGGTTCGTTTCAGTACGGCCTAGACATGGCTACCTCGGCGCAAAACTACACGATCCTAACTATCGGCGACGGTCTAGTGAGCCAGATACCTGGCCTCATCACGTCAACGGCTACGGCGATCATCATCACGCGAGCTAGCAAGGATGATGAAAATTTCGCCGAGGGTTCGCTAACGCAGCTGCTAGGCGAATACAAAACGCTTTTGATAGTCGGCTTTATACTATTTATCTTTGCTCTAGTCCCGGGACTGCCGACGCTATCTCTGGGCTTTATCTCGCTTCTATTTTTAAGTATGGGCTATATAATGAAAGAGGTAAAAGAGGGCAAGATAAATTTGACCGCTAAAGCCCAAAGTATAGGCTCTGTGCAGGGCGAGGAAGAAGGGCAAACAGCGCCTAAACCGCCTAAAAAAAGCGAAGAAGAGATCGCCCGTGAAGAAGAAGCTAAGATAAACGATATCTTAAAGCTTGAAATTTTAGAACTCGATCTAGGATATGGTCTGCTAAAGATCGCCGAGACCGATCTCATCGAGCGCATACGAGCGATGCGACGAAATATCGCGGCACAGCTTGGCTTCTTGATGCCAAAGATCCGCATCCGCGACAACCTCCAACTACCGCCAAACGAATACCGCTTCAAACTAAAAGGCGTCGTGATCGGACAGGGGGAAATTTACGCGGATAAATTTCTCGCGATGGATAGCGGGCTAGTTAGCGACAACATCGAGGGCATCCCGACCAAAGAGCCCGCGTTTGGTCTCGATGCACTATGGATCGATGCGAGCGTAAAAGAGGACGCAATACTAAGCGGCTACACGATCGTGGATCCCGCGAGTGTCATCTCCACGCATATGAGCGAGCTAATAAAGCAAAACGCTGCCGAGCTCCTAACCCGCCAAGAGACGCAAAATTTGCTCGACAAGCTAAAATCAGAATACCCCGTCATCGTCGAGGATACGCTGCGCATCGCGCCTATCGGAGTGATTCAAAAGGTGCTAAAAGCGCTACTAAAAGACCACATCCCGATAAAAGATATGCTAAGCATCCTAGAAGCGCTAAGCGACATAGCCGAGGTTAGCAAGAACCTAGATATGATCGTCGAGCATGTCCGCACCGCGCTTGCTCGCGCTATCACTTCGCTTTACGTCGATGAGGGAGGGCGGTTAAATTTCTACGTGATGGAGCCTGCCGCGCAGCAAAAACTGATCGACGCCGTGCAGTATAAAGACGGCGCGTATCACCTAATGATAAACGTCTCGCAGACCTCGGCGATCGTGCAGGCTCTGCGCGAGGCGAGGGCGAAGCGGCCGATCTCGGAATACGGCTCGATGATACTTTGCGTGGAGCCTAGCTTGCGTAAATTTATCGCCGATATCTGCGCGAATTTCGCCATAGATATCACTGTGCTTAGCTTTGCCGAAGTCGCAGCAAATACGCCGTTTGAGACGCTAGGCACGATAGAAATATCAAATTTGTAAGGAATAAAATGACCATCCACCACCTCTCGCACACCGATCTGGACGGATACGGCGCGCAGGTAATAACGAATCACTATTTTAAAAACGTTAAATTTTATAACTCGAACTATGGCAAGGAGATTGACGAGAAATTTGATCAAATTTTGGCTCAAATTTCGGATAAAAACACAGTCTCGGCGGAGTCAAATTTGGGCGGCGGGCAAAACGATATCTCGCAAAATGTGTCCGGAAATCACGGGGAAACCGAAGTGATTAAAAATGACGAAAAAGCGCTTATCCTGATAACGGATCTAAATTTAACCGTGGAGCAGTGCGAGGCCTACGAAAAGGCGCTCGCAAATAAAAACGCTAAAATTTTACTCCTAGATCATCACCAAAGCGGCGCCGAGTGCGCGAGCAAATTTGGCTGGTATTTTTTAGATAGCTCAAGGTGCGCGACTAAGATCACGCATGATTTTTTCGCTAAAATTTACGGCGTAGATGCGAGCCTAAATCACTTTAGCGACGTCGTAAACGCAGTCGACATCTGGCTAAAAGAGGACGTAAATTTTGAAATGGGTAAGGTCGGGCTAGGACTCGTCGCAAACGCAAAAGAGATAAACAAAACGATGTTTGAAGCAGAAAACTCGCGCTATCTTTTTTATCTAATCAAACGAGCGCGGGAGTTTTTCGACGCGGGAGACGACTATGTCGGGCTTGACGAGGCGATTTTTGGATTTAAAAAGGACTTTTTTAAAGAGGATAAAAACGATACGCTAAGCAACCTTATCTCGGCTTTCGTCGTTAAAAAACTAAGCGAAGAAAAAGAGAAATTTAGCATAAAGTATAACGATTTTAAGGGTATTTTGACCTATAATATCGGCAATACTTCCGTTATAGGCAATGATTTTTTAGTCGCAAATCCCGATGTTGATTTTTTCATCGACGTTACGAGCAAAAAGACGCTGAGCTTTCGCGCTAACGGCAAGGTAGACGTCAGCCAGATGGCTAAAAATTTAGTCGGCGGCGGCGGACACGTGAACGCTAGCGGCGGGCTTTTTGCGGGCTTTAAGGATAGCTTTAGCTATGAGAACGTAAAAGCACAGATAACCGACCTAATAACTAAAAAAACGATTTTACAAGGATAGAAAATGAAAGAAATAGAACCTACCGTGGACGAGCTAAGCTACGAGCTTTCGATGATGTTAGAGGCGATGCTTTATTATGCCGGCGTGAAAAAAGATAGGCTACAAGACGCCGCCGAGACCTACATCGAGTGTATCGACGACGCACTGGAGAGCAGCGATGCCGAGGGCGTGGACGAGGTGCTCGAAGTCGTCGAATATATGAAGAAAAAGCACGCTAAATTTTTCAAATGAAAACTCTAGCGCGAATTTTACTTTTTTCGGCTCTGGCGGCTATGCTGGGCGGATGCGTGTTTTTAAACGATCGCGGCGTGACGACGAAGTACTACAACGAGTGCAAGGAGTACTACGACGCGACGGGCGTCTATCACAAAGAGTGCCCTAAAAATATCATCGACTGGACGGAGTGATGAGCTTAGAAGCGGCTAGAGCGGCGAAGGCTAGGGAGCTGGCGGGCAAAATCTACGCACCTTTGATGCGTGAGATAGAGGAGCTGGCGGCTAAATTTACGGAGCGCGAATTTGAGCTTAAATTTGACGATATAGTCGAGATAAGTGCAAATTTAACCCCAGCCCAGCGCGAAGAGACTCTACAAACGGCGCTGAATTTACGCTCGTGGCGCAAGGGGCCCTTTAAGATAGACGATATATTTATCGACAGCGAGTGGAGGAGTTTTGTCAAATTTAACCTACTCGCGCCGCACATGGATCTAGTGGGCAAGGTCGTGGGCGATATCGGCTGCAACAATGGCTACTATCTCTTTCGCATGCTGCCCAAGCGTCCCAAAAAGCTGATTGGCTTTGATCCCGGCGTTATGAGCTTTTTGCAGTTTAAATTCATCGACGCGTTTGCGCGCTCGGGCATAGAGTACGAGCTACTAGGCGTCGAGCATCTGCCGCACTACGGCGTCAAATTTGACGTGCTCTTTTGCCTGGGCGTGCTCTATCACAGAAGCGATCCTGTGCGTACGCTAAAAGAGCTAAAAGGCGCGCTAAATGCGGGCGGCGAGCTCTTTTTGGACACGATGTATCTTGATATGGATGGCGATTTTGCCCTGAGTCCGAAAAATACATACTCAAAGATACCAAACATCTACTTCGTGCCGACTATTAGCGCGCTTTTAAACTGGTGCGAGAGGGCAAATTTTAAAGACGCGCAAATTTTAGCCACAAAGCCGACGGACGCGTACGAGCAGCGAAAAACGGAGTGGATCTTGGGTCAGAGTTTGGGCGATTTTCTCGATCCCGCAGACCCGGCGCGCACGGTCGAGGGCTATCCAGCGCCAAAACGAGCCTATCTAAAACTAAGCGTATAAAAAAGGTGAAAAATGGACGAAAATATCTACGACGACAACAGTAGCGACGGGGTTGTTCTGCCCGAGGACGAGAATCCGTTTCGCAACGAACTAAAAACCTCTCCGAATATAAAAATCAGCTTAAGTGGCGCCGTGACGCAGCTCGAGCCAAACCACGCTAAAACGCGTTTTTTTGCTACAAATGATATGGTTGTCGATAGCGAAGGGCTTATACACAGCGGGTTTGTTTTTTCGGCGGCTAGCTACGCAGCGATGGTGGCGGTAAATGAGACTTTTAGCGTAGTTATCGGAGCTAAAATACATTTTTTTGCTCCGACTAGAGTAAATGAGGCAATCGAATTTGACGCACGCTCGCATTTTAATGAGAGCAAAAAGCGCGAAGTACGAGTGATTGGTAAGACAAGCGATATAAAGGTGTTTGAGGGTACTTTTCAGGTCGTGATTTTGGATGATCATATTTTTAAAATTTACAAAACCAGTTTACAAAGGCAAGCAGCTCAAAGGAAAAACGAAGAAAAGCGTAGGGAAGAGGCAAGGCAAAACGCATAAGCTAAGTCAAATTTGAAAGTATTTTAGGCGGTGCGGTAAAATTTTTGCGCCGCCTTTGTTTTTAAATTTGATTTTTTGCCGTCCTTTTTGGCGACATTTGGGCTAAGTCTGCATAAATAATGCTAAGTTCTCACCTTTAAATTTGTTTTTTGTATGGCTTAACTACTTAAATTTGTAGCGGCTACTTTTAGTTTCTAACAATAAAAGCTAAAATTTACCTTGTTAAATCTTGTCTATTTTCTAGCATGTGTATCCAAAAGTCGAGGTTTGCATGTTCGGCTTTTAGCGTCGTTTTGTCGCCGTGACCTGGATACAATATAAAATCTCCTTGCAAATTTTTACATTTTAGCAAGCTTTGGCGCATATCCTCGGCGTTTGAAAACGGAAAATCATAACGCCCGATCGAGCCTCTAAATAAAAAATCTCCGCTAAAGATAACGTTGTCCACGCGTACCATACAGCATCCTGGCGTATGTCCAGGAAAGTGCATAAACTCGATCTCAAAGTCCTCTATGTTAAATTTAACGTCCTCAAATTTCGCTCCGCCGACGCAAATCGCGTCGTACATCGGCTGCTGACCCGCATCCCAAAGATCGTCATGAAGCATGAAATTATCGTCTTTGTGGATGTAAACCGGAACATTAAAAAAATTTTTTAAGCTAACATTGTCAAGAACGTGATCGAAATGCCCGTGAGTGTTTAAAATAGTGAGTGGCGCGTGTGAATTTTTTACGACAAAGTCATATGAATCTTGACCTGGATCAAT